>JAOUNC010000235.1 GCA_029881175.1 Nitrospirota bacterium
ATCGTCGAGGCATGCCGGCCCAGGGCGTCGGCAATATATTGTTGGGTGTGCCCGTCTCGGCGGGCCTGCCAGATGTAAAACCGTTCTTCATCTCGTCACTGTTGGTACGGTGGCATACGTGCGGCTCCTCGTGTGAAATGAATGGTGCGGTGTCCACATCGTACCCGATTGAGGAGGTTGGAAATATTGCACGTATTATATGAATCCGCGGACTCATACAAGATAAAGATTTTGAGACAAGCGCAGAAAATATTGAATCAGAACCCTGGCCCTATGAAGAAAGGCAGGACATCTGCTCAATAAGATTCCCCGTTCTTGGGTATTACAATGTTCCGGAACATATTACCATCAGATCGGCGAAACAGATTTATTAGTTAGTGACGCCATCGATGATCTGGCAGACATCTTCGGAGATTTACAAGAAGTCCTATGGTATTACGAAAACAATTATTCAAATGACGCATTGTGGCATTTCTCATTTGGGTACCGTTCGCATTGGGGATATCATGCCGAAAATTTGTTGTGGTATCTCCACGCCCTACAAAGGCAAGTGGAATAACATTCGCTCTAAAACCTGAACAGCACTTGTGAATGAAAATCAGCGGGAAGGATTACGGCCTAGCATCAGATCCCAAAGTGTCAGCCCATTGGGTTTCATCTAAGACTGAGGGAGATCTTTAAACCTAAAAACACCAGGATTAGGCACTTCTTCCAATTCAGTGATTGCCCGCAATTCCATCCTTCATTATTTCGGATGGTAGCTCATTGGCTGAATGTTCTTTGGCTTGGAGCCTGGCCCGTTCTGCCTTACAGATATACTTGCTCTTTTTTTTGGGTTGCTTCTTGGCATTCAACCTTTTTGTGATTTTCTTCAATGTTTGCTTGATCTTTTTTTGTCTGTTCATAGTCGTGCCAGATACCTTGTCATAGATAGGAATGAGAATGCGTCATTTCAAAACTGAAGGTCAGTATACAGGTTGCTGGATCATGGCGGGAAACTTTGGTGGTCATGCTTCTTTGTGAGGTAACGACTCAACGACCAGGCAAAAGGTCATTCATAGCGTAAATCTTCTGCGATGGCCTGGCGGCTGGCCCAGCGGGCTGGGGCCCAGGCTCCGAGCAGCGCAGAGACCAAGGCTACGAATAAGGCCATGCCAATGGTTTCCCAGGCAAAGCTATACTGAATCGTCCAGCCAAAGGATTGCTTATTAATCACGTTGATCAAGACCACAGACAACGCCATCCCTACTGTGATACCGACCACTGCACCCAACCCGGCTAAGTAACAAGACTCCCAGACAACTAAGCCTTGAATTTGTCGGCCACTGGCGCCTAATGCTCGAAGGGTGGCGAGTTCTCGTCGTCGCTCAAGAATCGCCGTCAGCAATGTATTCATAATGCCCAGCACCGCCACGCTTAACGCAATCAATTCCAACACATAGGTGACACGAAATGTTCGATCAAAAATCTCAAGGATTTCCTGCTTCAGCTCGCCATTGCTGATTGTGACAATGGGCCTCTCGCTTACTAGCGTGTCTTCGATCTCTCGCCGAACAGTCGCGAGTACCTGCCCCTCTTTCAGATAGACGGCAAATACCGTCGAATCTTGCTCTCCCCAATTTTCCTGAAAGAGTCCCTGGTCCATGACCACTTTTCCACCATCGGTCGCATAATCGTAAAACACACCTTTGACGGAGAATTGTGCGGTGCCGTTGGGAGTCTCTAATGGCAATTGGTCACCCACCCGTATCCCTAACCGATCAGCCAAGACCTCCGAAATTATGACCCCTTGGCCCTCGGCCACTTGGGCCAAAACATCAGACGACTCTCCTTCCAAAAAGAGATACTGACTCTGCTCAGCATGAAGTCGCACATCCCGGGAAACCAACGCCACTGTCTCCACGGATATTTCTCCAATGGTCTCGAGATAGGGATCAACCGCTTCAACGCCAGGAATGGCTAAGACGCGTTTGACGAGAGTTCGCGGCAAACCCTGAGGCTTCCCTGAGACATCTGATTCTCCCAACCAAGAGGTGGGTGCAATAATAATATCGGCCATCAACGTTTGCTCAATCCAGATTTCCACCGTCTGCCGGAAGCTCTGGATCATGATGCCCACGCCCACCAGAATGGCTAGTCCGACAATAATGGCCGCCATCGTCACACTGGTTCGACCTGGGTTGCGGCCCATCTGCTCGGCCGCAAGACTCGGCAACACACCCCATCGATTGCCCGAGCGACGTTGGCTCCATCGCCTACACCAATGAGACAACAGGGGCCCGCAAGCCACCCCTGCCATCAGAAGTCCGAACGCCGCCAGATACCCTCCTACCGGAATGCCGTGAACAGCTGGCATCAGACTCAACAGGCCTGCCCCTATCAACGATGCCAGAACCACCCACCCCGATCGATACGTAAGCTGCCGTTCCTCAGCTTCTGACTGCCCCATAGCCAGGGCCTGAACGGGAGCCACCGTACTGGCCTCCCAAGCTGGACGAACCGCCCCGAACAACGAGACGCCAAGACCTAAGCTCAGACTTTCCAGGAACATGTACAAGGGAATCGGCATGGCCAACAACGTGGTCAGGCCATACAACTCACCCACATTCTGCCCAATCATGGTCGTCAACCAACGGGCAAGGACGGCCCCCAGCCAACACCCCAAGATTCCCCCCACAATCCCTAACAAACCGGCTTCCAGGAGAAATAGCATCGTGATGGATTGGCGTTCCATGCCGAGTGACCGGAGAATACCAATCTCCCGACGATGATGAACCACGGAAAACGCCGTCGTGTTATAGACGAGAAAAATCCCGACCAGAAGACTAATCCCGCTCAGCATGGTGAGGTTCATTTGAAAGGCCTGCAGCATTGATTCAACTTGCCGATTTCGCCTGGAGGCCGCGCGCACCTGAATATTCTCTGGCAAGGCCGATTGCAGTTCTTGAATGAAGGGAGAGACGGCCACTCCAGGTTCAAGGACAATCGCCACATGGTGAAGCCGGCCAAGCCAGCCAAACTCCCATTGGGCGGATGCGATATCCATCAAGGCTTGCTGCTGCACACGTTGCTGAAAACGGGAGTAGGCCCGGATTTTTCCAACAATCAGATCATGGGCAAGTCCCTTTACCCTCACCGACAGGGTCTCCCCTTGACGAAGACTCAGCTCTTGGGCAAACCTCTCGTCGATAAATATCGTGGTTGGGGATAACAACTGCTCCCAGTCCTCTTGTTGCCCATCACCGGTGGCCTCCTGAGCCTGTCCATCCTTCCCCTGCGCTAAAAGATCCACGCCCCATATCACCAGGGAACGACCTGTTAGAGGGCCGTTTTGAATTTCCCCTTTAATTTTGAGAACAGGATTGGCTGATCGAACCCCCTGACGCCCTTGGACTATCTGAATAATCTGCTCATCAAGACCCTCAGGTCCCCCCACCACGGTCACCGAAGCCTCTCCGACGACCGATTCCACCGATTGTTCAAACGATTGATAGACTTCTCCGTTCACCACGCGAATGGCCAACCAGGCCGAGACCCCGATCGCCACACCCACCATCGTTAATAAGGCCCGAAACGGCCGGTGGCGTAGGTGTTCGACGACTAAAAGGAGGAGAAGTTTCGCCATGCAAGCGGTTGTCCCAGAAGTTGGGCCTATGTTAAAACAACTAAACAAAAATGCGTGGGGTACGATAACGACATGCCAAAAGGCACATATGAAGAACAGGGTTCGCCCGAGGTCGCCACAGAAGGGGCTTCCCAAGGGCAAGCGTTAACCGCACGGCAAAAAGAAATTCTCCGCCTGGTGGCTCAGGGATGCACCAATCGTGAAATTGGACAACGGCTCGGCATTAGTGTGCGGACCGTAGAAGTCCACCGGTTTAACCTGATGCGCCGCTTACGGGTTCGCAATGTCGCCCAACTGCTTCGTCAAGCCATTGCGATGAATATTATCCCCAAAGGTCCTCCGGTCACGAAAATCTAACCTTCCACGTCGATCTCGCAACCACGCGGTCAGTCCATCTCTCGAAGTTTCCCACGACAGGCCATCAAGGACGGATAGCCCTTTTGCTCTAAGCATTCAGTGAGTTCCTGCTCAAGTCGAGCAAACACCCCGGTGCCTTCTTCAACCAGAACAGTGCCGATCTGAACCGCCGAAGCTCCACATAACACGTGTTCAAAAATATCGGTCCCATTTTCCACGCCACCGGTTCCAATAATCGGGATTCGATTTCCCCAGATCTTCCATAAGGCTCGAACATTGGCCAAGGCCACGGGCTTAATGATTCGTCCGCCAAGTCCGCCGAATCCCCCCTTGGGCTTAATCACCACCATTTCCCGTTCAGGATCCACGACCAGGACATTCCCCACAGAATTGATCATGGTGACAAATGCCACGCCAACTCGTTGAAGAATCTCAGCGATTTTTTGATGATGAACGGGGTCGAAATACGGAGGCAGCTTGACGCCGAAGGGAATGGTCACAATATTTCGAATGGCACTCAGCAACCGCTCGGTCTCCTCAAAGTCATAGCCAATTTGCGGTTTCCCCGGAATATTAGGACAGGACAAATTAACTTCAAGTAAATCCGGTCCAGCCACATTCAAAGCTTTTGCTCCAGCCAGAAAATCATCAGGATGCAAACCTGCTAAACTCGCAATGACCGGCTTTTTAAATCGCTTTAACTCAGGAATGAGCTTCACATAGGCCGGATAACCAAGATTCGGCAGGCCCATGGAATTGATCGACCCGCCTTCAATCGCCACGTACCGAGGGAGAGGGTTCCCTTCCCGAGGGAGTGGCGTCATCGACTTTGTCACAATAGCCCCGGCAACCGACTCTCCCAAGGCTTCCAACTCAGCCTGAGTCACACATAATGCCCCTGAGGCATTCATGAGCCCCAGGCGAAAGGACACACCTGCAATGCTTGTTGAAAGATCCATCACGTTTTACTCCAATTGTCCGTCTCGCATGGTCAGTACACGATCAGCCACCTGTGCGGCATTCAGCGAATGGGTAGCCAACAATACCGTCTGTCCAAACTCTTGGGCACATTGACGAAGCAACGCGATAATCATGTCCCCCGTCGGCCCATCTAAATTTCCCGTAGGTTCATCCGCCACAATCACTCGTGGACGATGCACAAAGGCCCTGGCAATAGCTACCCGCTGCTGTTCACCTCCCGACAACTCATGGGCGCGAT
>JAOUNC010000236.1 GCA_029881175.1 Nitrospirota bacterium
CTCAATGGGATGGTTAATATAAGGAGAGGCCTCCACGTTTTTTCTCCGCTGGTCGCGATGTTTGTGGGCGGCAAAAGCTAACGCTTTGAGAATTAACGGAATGTTTCCCATGTGTGTGTGCGGCGATGAAAATGGAATTCGAGAATTTGGTGTTTGTTTAAATCATACTCCTTTCCCTATGGCCCTGAATAGGGAAAAGCCGCCGGAAGATTACCTGAATGCCCAGCTTAAATAGGCTCCGTACACAAGCGCTTGGATGCACGTCAGGGGAATGCCGATCCCGGCAAAAATCCAAAAGCTGAGCGTTTGGCCTTCCTGTTCCGCCCGTTGAATCATGATGCATTGCTGGCGGCTCCTAGAATGAATAGATTTCCGGCAATCGTACTCTCTTGCGGCCAGGGCCATCAAGGTTGCGAGGGAACCGTGATTTTCTGCCACCAGAGGGAGGTAGAGTGCGACCAGGGAAACGTTGGAAATAAATTGGCTGACCGTCAGGTTCAACCCGAGAACCGACGGTATAGAATTGAGGTCCAATTGAAGCCGGGTTGTCCATTCCTGCAGGAATCCTGTTTGCCAGATGCTCGCCATGAGCACGAACAGGGACGCGAAGAAGATCAGGGTTGGCCAATCCACACGTTGTAGGAGTGTGACACGGTGAGGACTCAACAGGAGGAGCGGGACTGCGGCGGTTACGGCGATGGCGCTCAGTCGAATCTCAAGAGGGAACACGAAGGCGACCCCCGTCATCTTGAGTCCTATCAAAAATGCCACCATCAAGACACTCCATCGGGAAAGGCCGGCCAGTTGAGGATCTGTGACGAGAACCACTGAAGGTGTCTGGAGTTTTTGATGAAAAGCGTGAGGCATCATGACTTGTAACACCACAAACGCCAACACCAGGCTCAGGAGCGTGGGGAGGGCCAGTGAAGAGTACGAACGTGGCGCCGGCAAGCATGGCCGGCCAGATTTTCACAGGGATGCCGCCGGTTTTTCGAAAGGCCATAACCAGGAAGACGATTCCTAAAACCAGAAGGAAAAGATTCATGAATGGATAGTATAAGAGGGGGCTGGAACGAGTTGAAGCATTGGAAGCAGAATCATGGTGTTGTGAAGGTTGACGGGAGGATGACGAGATCGTATCAGTAATGGTAGAGCTATGGAAAATTACGGTTTCCTGTTAAAAAATGTGTTGCCGTTAAAAAGAAAGGACAATGAAATGGATGTTGTCACGATCATGGGATATGTGGCGGGGGTTTGTACCACTTCAGCGTTTCTTCCACAGGCGATGAAAATTGTCAAAACGAAACATACTAAAGATATCTCGTTGATAATGTATTCGGTGCTAACCACTGGCATTGTGTTGTGGTGTGCGTACGCCATAATTAATAAAGATTGGCCTCTGGCCCTTGCGAATGGTATTACCTTGTTTTTGGCTGGATGGATCCTCATCCTCAAAATCCGGTATGGCTAACAGTTGAAGGTTTCTGTGGGGTGAGATGGCGGGGTGGTGGTAGGTAGAAATGGAAGATGCCACTGAATCTCTTGACGGGGTAAACCATTGGACCGGCCTGATTGAGGAGGCAGGGATCGGACGATAAAAAGCGAAGTCAACTCTTGCCCAAAAATACCTGCTGCACTTCGTTTTAGAATACCGGCGTTAAAATGTGGGTGCTATTCTGGAGTATTTACAATTCGGCAGATTTTTTTAAGGGGGGTTCTCAAATTGGATAGTGCGCTCAATGAAGGGACCGTCGCCATCCCTTGGCTCTGGCTTCCGGTTCGGAGCAAAACCACCGCTCTCCCCCGATGGGGTTGATATGCGTTTTCTCGTACCATTTGCCGCCCGGGACATGATAAATCCGTTCTCCATTTCGACTGATGTTGCCCTTGATGTCGCACATGCGCATGACCGGGTTTTGCCCGAATGTATCCGCGATCTGAAGCCTGGGGACGAGCGCGACCAAGACGGCTAACAGCGACACAATCGCCACTGGCTTCCAATAAAATCGAGTCGTCTTGCCCACCATCCTCATTCCTGCTTGTTCTCCTTGGGTAGGGCAAACGAACGATCTTCCTGCCCATGGCTTTCATCGTCAAATGATTTTTGGTTTAGCCTTCGGTTCTACCAATGCCCCTGTTGGCTTTTATGTTTTGGCCCTGTAGCAACAGGCATCAACCGTCTGCATTGTATCGGCGGACGGTCTATAAAATTTTAGTAGGAAAAACTGAATGGCTCAGGAAGGTATACATACTAACGGGCAGAAACAGGGGTGAATAACGAAGACTGGGATTTAATCTCACTGAAGTGAGCAGCGGTCTGGAAGAAAATGAATCTTTTGTTACTTCGGTCTTGGATGGATTCCCATCCTTTTGCAAGAGTCATCCGTAAGACCCTCGTGGGGGGGCAAGTCTTGAGTGTCTATCTATTGGTGGATGGCCCATACGAATTCCTAATATCCTTCTCGTTTCACGCATGCGTTGCTTAGTGCGATCTGTTCTCGGTCGCAGGTTCGTTTGAGTAAGTGGTAGTGGGACGACGAGTCTGTAACCGCCACGACGTTCAGCTGGTGGTAGAGTTGAATGGTGTAGAGTAATGATGCGGAGGTTTTAATGAGGGCCCACCCATATTCAAATCGAGTGGCTTCTTCTCCCTGGAGTCGCCGCCGACTCCAGTCTTGAACCATTTCCACCTCAAACAATTCGTGTTCCCATTCTTTGTCTCGGAATTGAAACCACTCAGGGTCGGGCTGTGCGTCAACCAGTCCGGTCGAGAGACTTGAGGGATCAGCAAATAGCCCACGCTGAAAGCGACGATCATGTATTAACGATCCCTGAAAAATATGCCGCCATTGGGGATCGCCTAAGTCCTGATTTACCGCCAACATGGTTTCGGGTGTCATAGCGCCATTCAGGTTATGCCCCTGGACAATCCGCCCCGCCTTTACAGACTCAGGGTGATAGTCGCCCATGCGATCAGGAAACGCCGTGGTGCCCATCATCGGTGTCAGTTGGAGAGCCATGAAATCACGAAAGTGAACCGTTTGATAGTCTGCAAGCAATTGCTCGAGAGTGCGGTCATGACATAAATGGAAGGGATAATAGAGGGCGTTCATGGGAAAAGCCTGTTCTGGTGGAAGATCCGTAAACGCGACCATTTCTTAAAACCGGATATTCGTGAGGACATAAAAGTAATCGGTGTCTTTGCTTCCACCTGGTGGAAGCCCCGCGCTGGCTGGAAGCCGGTCAAAATAGGAGCCTTTAAACCAGTGATCGTATCCTGCATCAAATCCGAGATTTGACGTGATGGCCCATTGCAGGCGAACTTCAACGTCCTGTCCGATGAAATTTCCCGAATTGCCCGTCTGATCCCGAATGGTACTCACACCAAAGGTTCCACGAGCGGTCGCCAAGTACCAGATGCGATGCTTGAGCTGAAATTTCCAGCCAGTGGCTGGACTGAGTATAAGACGCCAACCTGGCGAACTGATGTTGGTGCGAAAGAACGGACCAAAATTTCCGGTGGGCATATATTCAAAACGTCTTGCACCAAAGAGCGGGTCAAAAGCGGAATCCTGACTATCGCTTGAATTCCGATCACCACTCGCATAGTCGTAAAACATCAGAAACCGAGGGGCCCAAGGCAGATCGAACGTGTACCCCACGTCAACATGGTGGAAATGGGCTAGACGATTCGTGTTGCCGCTATGGCCGGTCTGGAGCACATTTTCCAGCTCATAATCCAACCATCCTCGCCGGGGGGGTTCGTAGAGACGAAGCCCGAATGTTGAAGAAGTGCGCTGGAAACTCACTATCGAGCCGCGTTGATCGTTTAATCCGAAATAGTAAAGATTCAATCGCAGCCATGGCACTTGCTGACTTTCAAAAAATGTGCCCCAGAATACGTTTCGGGCCGACTGTTCATCTAACTGTGTGGGATTTATGATAACCGGCTCGACCAGGAATGCCCGAAATCTCCAGTCGTCCTTGTCTGCCAGTTGCCAATGGAAGCCGTCAAACGCATTGGTCGTATTCCTAAAAGCATTTCGCGCAATCAGGCGGCGGCTTCCCATGTCCATGGTGAATCGTCCAACATGTAGGTCGGTACGCAGTCCCGTTCCCAGAAAATCGTTGGCGGTGAGGGAGACAAAGGCCTGTAAAATATCAAATTCATTTTTACTGCTGGCGTTAACAAAGTCTCCGGGTTCCGTCAGATAGACTCTTGAATCCTGCCCTTCAAAAAGAACGCGAAGCGACCCGGCGTTGACACCCACCCGAAGACGACTACGTTGTTGAATTTGGGGATCAGTCTGGCCTTGAGGTTGGCTGACTCGCCAGGGGTGATCATACACTTCAAATCGAGTGCGATGGTCCAGCCCAAGGTCTAGCCAATCAGGAAGATTTAAGGCCGCTTTCAGGTACCGATTCCAACGCCAATTGCCTGGTTTCACCAAAACAGCGTCGGCAGTATCGGGTGGTGGATGTTCTGCGGCATGGGAGAGTCGGGCCCTCACGCCATCATCAGCCATGCCAGGAATAATGCCTAGGAGGCCCGTAATAGCGGCGGCGATCACCGTGCTGACAATGAAATGGGGTTGTGGTTTTGACACATTCAGCCTGTTGGGGTAGGTGAATTCCCTATTGCATCTTAATCGTGTCTCAAGAAAGGGGATCAAAATAGAGGGTCTGTGCGTCAATTGTCAATTTACAAAACAAATGTAAAAAAGACGAAATGTCTTGGGGTTGGTGTCTGTCAAAAAACGGCTAGGTGGTCCGCAGTCAATTGATCCTAAAGCCAGCCGTTGCGGTGGTGATACACCGCCCATGCTTCGACCCTTTGACCAGCTCAGGGTCAGCGCGGACGGTGTTTGACGCACTCACCCAAATGGGTAAGGGTCCGTTGGCGCCATGGGCAGCCTACGGAGTGGGCGTGTCGAAGGAGTCTGAAGTCTATCCCCCATTTCGCAAAGAGGGGAGTAGCCCATTTGACCTACCAGTATCGGCAAGGCTCATCTTCGTTGATCTCCTTCAGCATCATCGGCCTCCACCAAATTTTCTACTGATCCGAAAATTCCTAGAGGAGGGGAGCGGTAGGGATGGTTCATTTTCTGAAGCAAAGCTGGGTTCTTGAGGGTTCGGGGTGGTGCCGTTTTTAACCCGGATTCAGCAGTAGGGTTTTACTATGGTA
>JAOUNC010000237.1 GCA_029881175.1 Nitrospirota bacterium
TCTCCCCGTCGGGAGAATTGGCCAACAGCAATCCGGGAACGGAAAGGCTCAACAAGACAGGCACACAGAAAACACACCATCGCGTTGTCATCAGAAACCTTCGTATAGTCATGTCGTCCAGTTCAGTGATAAACAGGGTGGGTCCGCGTGAAACAAAAATCACGAGAGCCTTCCTTCTATAGTGAAATACCGCATGATGTGAAGCAGGGTCAAGTTCGCTGAAAAGTTTTCTGTCATTATTGTTGCCTCCTATTCCCTATGCTATGGTTTGGCATGATAATCGTAGGTTTGACGGGAGGCTTAGGAGCGGGAAAAACAACAATCGCCCGTCTGTTTCAAGAGTGTGGGGCCCACATTATTGATGCTGATCTACTGGCCAGAGAGGTCGTGAAACCAGGAAAAAGGGCGTGGAAAGACATTCACTCCCATTTTGGGAAGGATGTGTTACAGCCGGATAAATCGTTAAATCGGCAAGCCCTTTCCCGAATCGTCTTTCAAGACCCGCAACAGCTCAAAATACTCCAAGGTATCCTTCATCCTCGAATTGCGCGTGAACAGACAAAACAGATGAACGCGATCGGCAAGGTCTTCCCTTCTGCCGTCATCATCTATGACGCTGCCTTATTACTGGAAGCCGGAGCCCATCACAGAATGAAGCATGTGATTGTGGTCAAGGCTGATCGTGCCACTCAAATGGCCAGGGTCTGCCGTCGAGATGGGCTCACAAAAACGGAAGCGCTTCGACGCATGAGACAACAAATGCCCCTACGCCAAAAGCTGCAGTATGCAGATACCGTCTTAGATGGAACATGGTCCCGATCCCGGTTGCGTCCTGTGGTCCAATCATTGTATAGGACCTATCAACAGGAGGCTCGCCAGCGCGACCGGCCATCAGTTGTGCCGTGATTCTGCAAGCCCGATCATGATCTCTTAGGTATCAATATATAGGTAAAGGAGTTATTCGATGGTACATGACGTTCTCATTCTTGGTTCTGGCCCTGCGGGACTCACCGCAGCCGTCTATTGCGCCCGAGCCAATCTTTCACCGCTCCTGATTGATGGATCACAACCGGGTGGACAACTGACCTTGACCACCGATGTGGAAAACTTTCCGGGCTTTCCCAAAGGCATTATGGGGCCGCAACTCATTCAAGACATGCGTGCTCAGGCCGAGCGATTTGGGACGACGTTTCGCCAAGGGCATGTCTCAGCAGTCGATTTTCAGTCTCGCCCGTTTCGCATTACGGTGGATGGCGAAGACACCTTAGAAACCAAAACATTAATTATTTGTACCGGTGCTTCGGCCAATTTGCTGGGGCTCCCCTCTGAAAGCCGCTTAATGGGACACGGGGTCTCAACCTGCGCGACTTGTGATGGGTTCTTTTTTCGCGGAAAAGAAATTGCGGTGGTGGGTGGTGGAGATAGCGCGGTCGAAGAAGCCACCTTCCTGACAAAATTTGCTTCAAAAGTTACCCTCATTCATCGACGGGATAAATTGCGGGCGTCCAAAATCATGCAAGATCGTGCCATGGCTAATGAAAAATTGGCCTTTCAATGGAATAGCACATTAGAAGAAGTCCTTGGAGATGAGATGGTGACCGGCGTCCGACTTCGCAATATTCAAACGAATCAAACGGAAGATCTTTCTCTATCAGGTGTCTTCATCGCGATTGGTCATACTCCCAATACCAGTTTATTTAAGGGGCAAATCGACATGGATGAGACCGGGTATATTCGCACTCAGCCTTATCGCACCACAACGAATATCCCTGGTGTCTTTGCTGCAGGGGATGTGCAGGATTCCAACTATCGGCAAGCCATCACGGCTGCCGGCTCCGGGTGCATGGCTGCCATTGATGCCGAACGATATTTAGAAGCGGCACACTAATGTTCCATGTGTTAGCGCATTATCATGAGTTAGCGCTCAAAGGACGAAACCGGAAACACTTTGAATACCGCTTAGTCCACCATCTCCGCCGGGCTTTAAAGCCGCTCACGCATGTTCATGTCGAAGCGCTTCAAGGGCGCATTCGAGTGAGCTTTGAAGACGAAACCGCGTGGCCTCGACTCGAGGACCAACTCAAGCGAGTCTTTGGCATTGTCAATTTTTCGCTGACCCGGTCTGTTCCCCTCTCCCATGATCATGCGGATCTTTCCATTCTTAAGGCTGCTATTCAATCGGACCTTCCAACGTATCCCTATGCCACCTTCCGTGTCAGTGCGAAACGCGCCGACAAACGATTTCCCAAAACGTCCATGGACGTCGAGCAGGAAATCGGAGCGGCCGTGGTGGCTCACACGGGCAAGTCGGTCAACCTGAAGAACCCGGATCTCACAATCCGGGTCGAACTCGTTCCACCAGCAGCCTATTACTCCTGTCATCGGGAAACTGGCGCAGGGGGCCTTCCAACAGGAACCGGTGGAAAAGTCGTATCACTCATCTCAGGAGGAATCGATTCCCCAGTGGCGACGTATCGGATGTTAAAGCGAGGCTGCAAAGCCGTGTTCGTTCATTTCCATGGCCGCCCGTATTTATCACGAGTGTCCGAAGAAAAAGTACAAGATATCGTCAAACTCTTAACCAGATATCAACTACATTCCCGTCTCCATCTGGTGCCGTTCGGGGAAATCCAAAGCCAAATCGTCCTCAATTCTCCCCCACCCGTTCGCGTTGTCTTGTATCGACGTCTCATGCTTCGCATTGCCGCCCAAATCGCGGAACAAGAAGAAGCCTGGGGCTTGGTCACCGGAGACAGTCTTGGCCAGGTTGCGTCGCAAACGCCAGAGAACATCGTCGTCATCAATCAAGCCACAACCGTTCCCATTCTCCGGCCATTGATCGGGATGGATAAATTAGAAATCACACAACAAGCTCAAGCCATTGGAACCTTTGAAACGTCTATCGAACCCGATCAGGACTGCTGTACGCTCTTTGTGCCCAAACACCCTCGCACACGCTGCGATCTTCCCAGTATTCTCAAGGTGGAAGAACATTTAGACATTCCCGCCCTCATTCAACAAGGGCTGGCTGGCACCGAACTCGTCGAATTCTCTCATTAACCTAAAAACAGCAGTTGCATCACGAAAGTCTACACAACCTCTTCACGCACCTAGAAAATTTTACAATCTCTTCTCACCCATAAGGTGACCACGAGTATTAAAAATTTTCTAGGCACATAAAAAGCTTGCACAGCTTTTTCGCGCCCAATTGCCGTTTCTAGGTAAAACACGCCAATGGCTTAGGCTCCTCTTAGAAATCAATCTACACAGACCCTGCCGGTTCCGGAATAAGACTGATGAGAAGATTCTCCGCCATATGTAACCCGGAAGTTGGATTATCCGTCAGAAGGAGAAAATGACCCATTTTGCGTCTTGGCCCTGCATGGTCTTTTCCATAAAGATGCAGCTTAACTTGAGGATTGGCCAGGAGGTGATCCCACCTTGGCGGCCCCTTCTGCCACAGATCCCCAAGCAGATTCATCATCACGACCGGATGCATGAGGGAGGAATCACCCAAGGGCAATCCGCAAATGGCACGAAGATGTTGCTCGAATTGAGAGGTCACGCAGGCGCCATACGTGAAATGCCCGCTGTTATGGGGACGCGGAGCAACTTCATTCACGAGAAGGGTGTCGTCTTCAAGCAGAAACAATTCCACCGTCATAATTCCACAATAGTCAAAGGCCTCTGCAAGGGAAACGACAAGCGCCTCTGCACGTAACCTGACATGTTCGGATACCTGAGCTGGCACCCGTGTCGTATGCAAAACATTCTGTCGATGCACGTTCTCGGCAAGCGGAAACACTTGGGTCTCTCCGTGCAGACTACGGGCCAACACAACGGACAGTTCCAACTTGAAGGGCACCATCGCTTCCAGGACAGATGGAACTTCACCTAATTCTCGCCAGGCCTCAACAAGGTGATCCGGGATAGCCACCCGGATTTGTCCCTTGCCGTCATATCCTGATTGGCGTGCTTTCAATACAGCCGGAAATGCAACATGTTGCGCCGCAGACTCCAGACTCGTCACATCCTTGATCGATACAAAGGGCGTTTGTGGAAAACGGTGATCTTGAAGAAATTTTCTTTGAACCAATCGATCCTGAACCAGAGCGAGAACGCAGGAAGAGGGACGAGTGGCCTTAACCATCTCAATGTCAGCCAGAAGTCTCCAGGGGACGAGTTCGGTCTCAACGGTCACCACATCCACTTGCGAGACAAAGTCAAACACACGTTGGCTGTCCGTGAATGCGGATTGAACAAAAAAATCTGCCACCTGACCGGCCGGACAATTTTCAACAGGATTGAGTACACCAATCCGATACCCCATCCGACGCCCTTCAAAAGCCAACATCCGACCAAGTTGTCCTCCGCCCAATATCCCAACGGTTCCACCAGGAAGGATACGCGTCATGTGGGTTCCTCCAACCCGTGGCGCTCTTGTTGGGCATAATACACCTTGAGTCGTTGGGAAACCTCAGGATTAGACAAGGCCAGAATCGCTGCCGCCTGTAAGGCGGCGTTCACCGCGCCATCTTCACCGATGGCGTGAGTCGCGACCGGAATGCCTTTGGGCATCTGGACAATCGATAAGAGGGAATCAAAGCCTTGGAGAGCATGCGAGCGAACCGGGACGCCAAGAACCGGCAACCGTGTTTTGGCTGCGGCCATTCCCGGCAAATGGGCAGCTCCACCTGCGCCTGCAAGCAGCACTTGAATCCCACGTGAGGCCGCCCCTGCCACATACTCAAAGAGAAAATCCGGCGTGCGATGGGCTGACACAATACGGCACTCATGGGGAATATCAAGTACAGAAAGGACGTCACTCGCGTGTCCCATGGTTGTCCAATCACTTCGGCTACCCATAATAATGCCCACGAGGGGGATTTGCGAAGGTTCATTTTCGGTTTGGATGTTCATCATCTCCTTGTCTTTCTCCTTTTCTATGTCTAATTTTTCGAGCATAGCCATTGTCCCCCAAAATGCCCCACCATCTTTTCCTTTTCATCCGTCAGGTTGGAAACAGCAAGAATCATGATCCTTCGAAGTGATTCGATTCAACATTGCGCAAACCTCTCATGAAGGGTCCCACCAACCGATCGAAAAGAAAGCATGCAATTTTTCCCTCATGGTATAGGGAGCTTCATATTTGGGAGTGTTGAATAATAATAATTCCCAAG
>JAOUNC010000238.1 GCA_029881175.1 Nitrospirota bacterium
CAACCAGACCCGGTCTTTCCCGACCGTGAGATGACTGCCCATGGTGCCAGGCAACACATAGACCACTGGCCGATCCATATCGAGCGCGCGTTTTTCATAGGAGTCTTCGGTAATCTCGGAAAGCCGCCGTTCCATGAGACGAAAGGACGCATGGGGCTCCTTCTGCGTTAAAGCTTCAAGGAGCCGATTGGCCGTATCCGAATTGCGAAAATAATGGAAATGATCCACGTCCTTTCCTGTGTCGATCCAATACCGCACCTCCCCCAGACGTTCCGTCCCACCGAACATCGCCGGGGTGTTCACCACCAAATCATGATCTTCCCGGTAGAATAAATCCGTCACGAACGTTTTGAGTCGGCCGACAATCCCCTCTCCTGCCAGATCCCCTCCCAAAATATGCAAATCCGCCTTTGTCCGCATTCCTGGACGATTGAGAACTCGCACCAACGGCGAACCGGGCATCTGCGCTTCAAGCCCCGGCAACTCTTCCGGTTTTGTCCGGTTCTTTACCACGGCAAGGAGGAACGCAGAGAGTCCTTCAACCACCGGATTGGCCTTGAGCCCCGGAATCGCCTGCACCACGTTCAGGATGATCGACAAATACCGATCCAACCGGCCGCTCGCCAACGTGGTGCCACGGGCAGGACATCCCACCCGCACAAACCGTTCGATGACCAATTGCTTTTGGTGGAGCAGGGCACCAAGTTGTTCCAACTGCTTGAGATCGTCCTTCCGATCGAGAAGATTAAACACCTGAAGATCATCCGAATCAAAAGGAAATCGGCCCTCCATCATGCTGCGGCAAAGCAATTCCCCCACGAGTCCTCCACGGGAATGCGAGACCACATGCAAACGTGCCCCCTTTGGAAATTGCTGGGCCAATTCCAACG
This sequence comes from Nitrospirota bacterium, assembly GCA_029881175.1. Lineage (GTDB taxonomy): Bacteria > Nitrospirota > Nitrospiria > Nitrospirales > UBA8639 > Nitrospira_E. The sequence goes on from JAOUNC010000238.1 coordinate 891, forward strand.
CGTTTTGGATGGGATTCTGAGACAGCGTTCGATGTTGGAACGCCAACACGCGTTTGGGGTAATGCGTCAAGAGTTGTGACATTCGGGGATTGGCACCGCTGTCCCAGAGACCACCGAAACTACCATCCGTCGACGACGCGGTCCCATGAATAAAAACCAGCCACGGGGTATCCGTCTTTTCCTTTTCCAGAGATTTGATGCGGGTATAGTCGGAAGCCTCTTTCCCCTCCCACCGATAGAGTCCAGGCCCCGGCTTCAACACGCCCTCAACCTTCTCCTTAATAATGTCCGTGGTGGCGCCCACGGGATCCAGGCCAAACACTTTCAGCCCTTTAATCATCCAATCTCCCATCATCCCCCGGCTCGCGGAGCCGATGGGCAACACCTGAGGAAGCTGGACCTCGTCCCCAACCGCCCCACGGGTGGGAGTCAATCCAAAATCCTTCTCCAGATCATCCGCACGCACCCATAATTTCACTCCCTGGTCCAGTTCCAACTGAATCAGGTCGTCGGGATTCAGATCGTCGATTTCCAGAGGCGATTGGCTCGCACGAGCCCGTTGGACCTTGGCACTGTGTTTAAGAGTAACCAAGTCCTTGAGGTTAGAAGGGAAATCGGGAATGGCGGATTTCGGATCGAGCTGCTCGCGTTGTCCATGAACGATAAGACGTTTCATTGTGTATTCCTCACATGATGTTGGCACAACCACCAATGTTCCCCGTCGGAACAAGCGATTTATACAATCGACGATTCATACTCAGCGTTCCATTCGTTTTCACCGGAAGAGAAGATCGACAGCCTATTACAACAAATCCGTTGAAGAATTCCTACCCTTCGCCCTGCAACGCCTGTGAAAAACGGGTGACCTAATCTCCGATAGACGTCCCACCGGGACGTCTCTACATGAATATAGTTCCGTTTTTAGTTCAAACAGGTTGAGGTTCTCTCTTGTAGCGACGGGTCGGTGACCCGTTGTCTTGGACCGCATTGCCCATGGAATCGTCAAACTATTTCATGTCGGCCAGCCAGCCAAGATAGACGTCCCACCCGGACGTCTCTACCGGTCAAGGGTTCTCGTGGATGACTTGTGGCAGTTGTTCATTTGACCAGCCGCCGCCGACGGCTTTGAAGAGGGACACCATGTCGGTGAGGCGGGCGCGTTCGGTTTGGACCACGCCTAGTTCGGCGGACAGCACGAGGCGCTGGGCATCCAGGACATCGATATAGCTGACTAATCCTTTGCGGTATCGAATGTCGGCCAGCTCCAACGATTCTCGAGACGCGGCCACTTGTTGCCGTTGACTGGCCAGTTGCTCTTCTCTGGTTTGGAGAGCTACCAGGATATCCGCCACCTCGCGAAAGGCATTGAGGATGGTCTGCTGATAGTCCTCCAGCATCTGTTGATACCGGTTTTCCGCCACTTCCAACCTGGCCAGATTGGTATAGCCTTCGAAGATGGGAAGTGTGACCGAGGGACCAATCGTCATATTGCGGCTGGCCCAGTTAAACCATTGACTGAATTCACTCGTTTGAAATCCCCCGTTCCCCGTGATGGCTACGCTCGGGAAAAAGTAGGCGCGTGCCTCTCCAATGCGAGCATTGGCGGCTTTTAAGGTTTCCTCTTTTTCGAGGATATCGGGACGCCGTTGCAAGAGATCGGAAGGCAAACCGACGGGAATCGTCGGCTGGACCACCACGGACCGTAACGGCTTGGTGGACAATACCCGCGTACCCGGATTGGCCCCGGTCAACACTTCGAGTTGATGCAGTTGCACCGCTCGTTGACGACGGAACTCGGGAATTTGCGAGGCCGTTTCGGCCACCAGCGCTTCTTCCCGTTTGACATCCAGGTCAGAGACTAATCCGGCCTGAGCGCGTGCCTGAATAATCGACAGCGAGTCTTGTTGCAGCGCTAAATTGCGCTCGGCAATTTCCACTTGCTCATCTAACTCTCGAAGCCGGAAATAGGTGTGTCCGACTTCGCTGACCAACGATAAGAGGATGCCACGGCGATTCATTTCGCTGGCCAAGGCCTCCGCCGAAAACGCCTCTTTCCCCCGTCGAATACGGCCCCATAAATCCAGTTCCCACCGCAGATCGATGGCCGCACTCCAGATATCGAAATTGGCTCCCGGGGGTGCGAACCCTTGCGGCGCTCCCCCGGTTGGCGCGACCAGAATCGTTTCCGATCGACGGATTCGGCTATAGGCCCCATCCACCGACAGATTGGGATAGAGCCCGGCTCCGGACCCATAGGCGATGGCGCGCGCCTCCAGTACCCGAAACCCTGCTTGACGAAGATCATGGTTGCGGTCTAACGCCTCCTCAATGAGCGTATTTAATTCGTCATTCCCAAAAGCCCGCCACCAATCCGCTTCAGGAACATTCCCCACCGTGATGGCAAGCCTCGAAGACTTTCCTTCCAGGGTCATGTTATTCCAGTTTTCCGGCATGTTCAGATCAGGCTGTTGGTATTCCGGTCCGAGGAGACATCCTTGAACACCCAGGATCACCACCATGACCGCCCCCAGCCCAATCCTATTCATGCCTTTCCCTCGTTTCCCTCTTTGGCGAAAGGATGGGAGACTGTGTTGACGGTTGGATGGCTAAATCCGGAGCACCATTTTCCTGATTCGGAAGAGGATTATCCGAACGTTCGATGTAGACATCGACTTGCTGGCCAACATAGACAGGGAACGAGGGCCGTTCAAATCGATAAATCACCTGAAGTACCCGGGTGTCGACCCGCTCCCGATTGTCCCCGGTGAGGGAACGTTTGGGCACAATGTAGGGTTCGATCCGATCAAACTGAAGCGCAATGGCTTTGTTGGTAAAGCCTTTTAAATAGGCCACGGCAGGACGACCCGGGACCACCAACGGCGCGTTGACTTCGTCAATATCAGCCCGCACCTGCAAGGTCTCGGTATCCCCCAATAACATAAGCGGCTCGATGGCATTCACCGGGGCATATTCACCAGCCCGGACGTTGAGTTGAAGAATCGTCCCCCTCCGCGGTGCCCGTACCGTGAGCCGGTTGATGAGAGCTTGCACTTCATCCCGTTCCGTTCTGGCCAAATGGAGATCAGCCCGCGCCCGAATCAACGCACGCTTGGCCCCTTCAACCTCATGCCACTTTCGTTGCACATCATCCTCACTCACCGCCCGACGGTCTGTGACTGACTGAAGCCGTTTCAATTGGTCCTGAACATCACGAAGCCGGATTTCCTCTTCCGCGATCCGTGCCGCCGCAGACGGAAGCGAATCGGTCTTGGTTTGCAACTGTGCCCGTAACTCACGGTCATCCAACTGCACCAACGGATCGCCTTGTTCGACATGATCGGCCACTTTGACATACACCTTCGTCACAAGACCCGAGACCGGTGGCGCGATCCGGACATTTTCATTCACCGCTTCAATAATGCCTGCCGCGGCCACCGTAGCTGGATACGGATTCTGAGGAGGGGTTTCCATCGGTGGAGGCGGAGGCGTTTTTTTGTTGGCTCCCCACAACGTCGCAATCGTCAGGAGGATGCCCGCCAACGCCAGCCAAAAACTCAGACGACGCAGTACCATTTAAACGGGTGCCTCCTGACCATTTTGAATCTGATCCACTCGTCCATCTTCCATATGGACAATGCGATCGCCAAATTCAAAAATCCGTGTATCGTGCGTCACAATAATCACTCCTCGATCAGGCTGTTTCCCGATGTCATGCAATTGCTGCACAATACGGTGTCCCGTTTCTCCATCCAGATTCGCCGTGGGTTCGTCACAGAGGAGCAACTGGGGATCGCCCACTAAGGCCCGGGCAATGGCCACCCGCTGCTGCTCTCCTCCCGAGAGTCTTGTCGGCAACGCCGCCAACCGCTCGCCCATGCCCATACTCCCGAGGACCGCCTCCGCTTGAGCCAAGGCATCGTGTTTAGGTACCCCGCGAATCAATAAGGGCACAGCCGCATTTTCCACCGCCGTGAGGGTCGGCAATAAATGGTATTGCTGGAAAATAAATCCCAGATGATCCCGCCGAAACTTCGTTTTTTCGGACGCGGATAATTCCAAAATGGATTCTCCTAAAATTTTCACCTCTCCCTCATCACATTCCAAAATCCCGGCAATCACGGACAACAATGTCGTTTTCCCGCTACCCGAAGGCCCCACCAGTAACAAGACTTCCCCTCTGGCGACATCAATATCCACTCCCTTCAGAACAGGAATGCGAGTGCCCCCTTCCCCAAACGATTTCGTCACCCCTCTGGCTTGCACCAGCCAGTGAGCCGATTCAT
>JAOUNC010000239.1 GCA_029881175.1 Nitrospirota bacterium
TTGAGTTTGTTGATTCAAATGGGACCGGCAGGAGACAATGAGAGGTGATTGTCTTGTCAGGCAGGTTATTCCAAGTGAAGAGACATTCATGAAAATTACATAAAATTATGAAGAGGCCCTTAAACCAAGCAACTTTAGCATAGGTAAAAAAAACAATTCAAGCCTATAGTTGTGGTTTTTTCTAATCCTGCCTGAGCCTTTGATAAATTCTCTGTGCGGATTTCCTGAAAGAAGAGAATTGTTCAATCCAAGCATGGTTTTGACTCTATGAGACCTCATGGCTATAGTCAATCCGCTTTTTCATTTTTTCTGTCATCAAGGAGTACACAAGATGGTCGAGGTGCCCTTAAAGCTCTACATGCAAGAATTGTTGAAGCAGGCCAAGGCTCGGGCGCGTCCTATGGCTTCTTTAACATCCCAGCAGAAGAATCAAGCCTTGCAGGCCATGGCTGACGCCTTAGAAGCCCAATCAGCAGATATCCTTGAGGCCAATGAGCAGGATCTTGAGTTGATTTCCAAGGTGGGTGACAAGCAAATTCATCGACATGCGGTCGAACGGATTCGGATCACACCAGAAACCATCCAGCTTATGGTGGACCGGCTCCTCGATTATCTGGCATGCCCTGATCCCGTTGGAGAGATGAACAAGGCTTGGATGACGCCAGACGGTCTCCAGGTCCATATGGTGAGGGCTCCAATTGGGGTGTTAGGAGTGATTACCGATCTGGGACCAATTTTAACTGTTGAATCATTCGGTATGTGTCTGAAAACGAATAACGTGTGTGTGTTTCGTGGTGGGGCTGAATGGATGCATACGAACCTGGCTCTGTCTCGGTGCCTGCAGGAGGCAGCCGTGGGACAAGGCGTGCCTGAGGGAGCATTAGTGTTTCTGGATCGAGGAGCTCCTGAGGCGGCATTGGAAATGGCCCGACAGCCGCAGTATGTTCAGGCGGTGATTCCACGAGGAAGAGCGAGTTTGCGAAATGGGATTGTCGAACATGCCAGAGTGCCAGTGATTGGTTTTGATGGTGGGCTTTGCCATGTTTATGTTGATGAGGATGTCGATATTCCCTTAGCACAGACAATTGCCGTGAACGCCAAAGTTCAATCGCCGACAGAGGCCAATTCCATGGATACGCTCCTTGTGCATCAGGCTGCTTCCCGGCATTTACTGCCTGGCTTAACTCGAAGATTGCTCCAGGAATATCGTGTCGTGTTACATGGATGTCCTAAAACGGTTTCGATGTTAGGGGTCCTAGCGATGACCGGGCATTTAGGCATTAAAGATGCCGAGGAATCTGATTGGGATAAAAAATTCCAGTCTCTGACCCTGAATATTAAAGTGGTCAAAGACCGTCAAGAAGCCTTAGATCATATTGCCAAATATTCCCCGGGGCATACGGATACTATTGTGACGCGAGACTATGATTTTGCCATGCAGTTTGCTCGAGAAGTTGATTCAAGTGCGGTGTTGGTTAACGCCTCAACCCGTCTTCATGAAGGAGAGTCGTTGGGCTTAGGGCCTGATCTGGGCGGCAACAGCAGGCGTCTGCATGCGCGAGGACCCTTGACCCTTTCCAAGTTGACGATTGAAAAATACATGGTGCTTGGAACAGGGCAACTTCGACATCCCCATCCCATTCCGCAGGAATACCAGGATGCGATGATGTTGTCATCGAAATTTTAATCGAGACCATTCTCAAGCTTTTGAATAGGTTTCTTTGTGTGGGCCTTCCGCATGTTCCTGGTTGAATGTTGAAACGGTAAGGGTTTTTGATTCGACCTCTTCAAGCAGATTTACGATGGACGATGAAGGGAAAATCCGTCAATCACTGAATGAGACGCTCATTGGATATTTGGATTCTTGGGGTTTGCGAGAATTTCATGATGAAGCGTCATATTATCAATGGCAGCAGGCCTCCTTATCTCAGCAGGACATACGTGATTTACAGTTATTGGTTGAACAACGCCAAGGTGGGGAGGACGCCCTTGCGGATATTCGTTTCTATGATTTGTTAGCCCAGCCCTCCCTTCTTCCTATTCTGTACTCCCAACGTTTCGACTACTTTTTACAACTCGGATTGCTTCTTCTCCCCAGACTTTCTTCGGCAGAACATGTTTTAGATTTTGGCTGTGGTGTGGGAATCCTTACCTTGTTGTATGCACAGCACAATCCAACAATTCAATTTACGGGAATTGATCGATCTGTCAGATCCATTGAGGTCGCAAGATGTGAGGCGGAAAAGCGGAAAATTTCGAATGTGAAATTTGAAGTGATTCCGCCGTCTGGTTTTGCCATATCGGGCTTTTATGACTGTATTCTTTCGACGCAGGCCTTGTTCCAATCCGAACAGTCGGCGGGATTGCCTAGCAAAAATTGGCGAACGTTTGAGCGAACGACGGATCCTGCACTTCAAGAGCATCTAGAAGTTCGGACAGGTCTCCACATGCGTTTGGATGCGTTGCTGAAGGTGTTATCACCTAGGGGGCGATTGTTATGCTTTGAGAAAACCTGGAATCTTGGTCGGCGGATCTTGTTTCAACGGGCGTTAAGTACGCGAGGGCTTTTCCCTCTTTGTGAACCTGTTTCCTGTGCCTATCACGAGCTGGGTGAGATGAAAAGTGATGGCCCGGTCTATGAAGTATCTCGTGTACCTCTCACTGATCCTCTTCTCTGGGATGAAGCTCCCTATCCTTGCGATGGAGAAACGTTATATCGATGTGTGGGGACCAGGGCAAAGCACATGGCCGTAGCATTGGGAATGAGTCGGTCTCAGTCGGAGGTCAGGGGGCAGCATGCCACATTGGGACGATGGACCTTTCGCCTTGGTGTGTGGGAGCACGTGCTTGCCTGGGGTTGGTGTGAGACGGCTTCAGGTTTTCATGGGGTTGTGCTCGGAAGTGTGCAGGAGCAGCATCTTCTTTTGCAGTTGGTTAAGAACATCAGCCTTCTATCGGATTTGGAGTTTGAAGAATGTGTTCAAGATTGTTGGGGAACAGTTCTTGACGTCAGGCAGAATGATTCAATGCCAGGCTATGAAAATCATTTCCCTTCAGCTCAGGTCATCTATCAGGCGCTTCCCTCTAAGATGATTCAACGAGAAGCCACGTTTGCCGATGATGAAGGGAAGGAAATGCATATTGAAATTGGGACGACCATGATTTTGACGTATTTCTATTGGGCCAATACCTTTGATCAGCGCCAGCTCGTTCTTATGGATGAGAAGGGCGCTCCTACCTTATGCCAATATTATCAAGAGTCTCTTGATGAAGCTCACCGTTCTTCTCAAGAAATCTTGCCGGCTCCTTAAATTCTCAAGCCATCTGCAGTTATTGGGTGATCAGAAATTGAACCGGGCGATGCTGTGATTGGGCATAGCAGGCTACGGTGTTGTAGGTATCTTGTTGTACGCTGGCTGTCACATGTGCCCATTCTGGTGGAAGGCCGATGGTCAATAGTTTGCCGTTATCATGAATGCTCGTAATGGTTCCTCTCTTTAACGCCTCCATGAGTTGATCGCCCTCCCCATGACCAGAACAGACTGGCCCAGATGAGGCCGTCACCGATGAAGTTTGTTGCGGGTATTTAATTGAAACGGTTCCGGCCCAGAGAAATAGGCCTAAGATGAAGAATAGAGTAACACGCATAAAAAGGCCTCCTTGAATGTAGAAAATAGTGTGGAGGAGGCCAAGAGAACCCGTAAATACCTCAAATGGATTGCCATAAATCTATTAAAAGACAAGGAGTTATGGTTTCTGGTGGAAAGTAGAGCGTGAGAGCAGAGACAACGCACCATCTCATCAGGGATGGAACCACAAGGACGGAGAGGTTTATTCCTTAAAGATGCCAGGCATCATTTCCGAGAAGGTGAACGATATTGTGAAGTCTTTTTGGTGGGTAGATATTGCTCACGATTCATTGAATTTGGAGCAAATCACTTTCCAGGCAAGATCGAGGTTGGGATGATGAGTCAGCGGGAACGAATCAAGAATGGCCTTAGTGAGGCAAGTGAGTCTTGCAGGTCGCCAGGCTGATGGAAAAATTTTTTGAGTGGTATCAGGAAAAGGAGTCCTGAATGGAAGTGGAATCAATTGGGTTGTGGGTATTAATCGGCACGTGTTGCCTGCATTGGGGCACGGTTGCCATCTTGATTCGCCGAGTACGTGAAACGGAAAAGCCGTTAGCTTGGAATCTCTTAGGCTTGGCCGTCAGCGTTCTGGCCATGCAACAGAGCTATGGCCTCTCCCTTCAATTCACCGAATTAAATCCACCCACCCTTAGCCTGCTGAAGGAAATACTTGGCTTGCTTGTCGCAGGCTTAATGTTGGGGGGCATTATGATGCTCTCTCCCATACTGAAAATCCTACAACGAAACAAAGAATTGTTAGAGGTCATCGATGAACGCAATGTCATTATTTGCCAATTTCACGATCGTATTGTTCGAACGTTGAGGCAAGTACAAATTGCCATGGAAGTGGGAAAACCCACAAACTTTATCATTGAACAAGTTGCAGAAATGTCAAAAATGCTGCAAGTCTTTTTGGACGATCTTAAAGCAGGCGTGCTTTTAGGGAGTAAATTCAAAATTGCCCTGAAGACACTTGTGGAAGACTTGAATCAGGAAGGGACGTTCCCAATTGATGTCTATGTTGACCAAGCCATTGAGGATTCAATTTCCTATGATCAAGGTGCCGAGCTCTTACATATTTTGCGTGAAGCGATTCGAAACAGTGTGCAATATTCCCATGCCAAAAATGGAAAGGTCTCGGTCAAGGTTTCAGAAACTCAAATAGTGCTGGATGTTTCTGATAATGGCGTAGGGTTTGAATTTGACCTTGTAGGAGCTCAGGGGCATGGGTTGGGGAAGATGGCTCTCCGGGCCAAAGAAATCGGGGCTCGACTGAAGGTTAACAGTCGGCCTGCTAAAGGTACGACCATCGTGATCGAATTGCCCCGAAAAGCACAAGCCTCTAATGCCACTTATTCGGTTTCATCTTCCGCATCTTCTAGTGAGAAAGCTAAAAAAGTTCCTGTAAGCTAATGCTCTCTTTAAAACGGGTGGGCAATCGGGAGGTGGATTATGCCAATGTCTGAAATATATTCTGCGCCCTCGCTAAGGTCTCAGTCTAAGGTGCCGGCAAGAAAAATCCAACATGG
>JAOUNC010000240.1 GCA_029881175.1 Nitrospirota bacterium
TCCCGAAGGTGTCATGCAAATTGGGCAAGAGGCCATCAAAACCATTTTGTACGTGGCAGGGCCAATGCTGGGGTTAAGCTTGGTCGTGGGGTTGCTAGTCAGTGCCTTTCAAGCGATGACGCAAATTAACGAAATGACACTGACCTTTTTGCCAAAAATTGTCACGATGTTCATCGTCCTGTTGGTGATGTTTCCGTGGATGCTACAAATTCTCGTCGGGTTTATGACGAATGTCTGGGGGATGATTCCGGAAATGGCACAGTAGAGGCGGTGAGAACGGTAAGGAGTTAGGAGTAAATAGTGAGGAGTGTAAAGAACAGGCGTTCCTACTATTCTCCCCGCACCTTACCCCTAACTCCTGACTCCTTACTATGGATTCCTTGTATTTCAAAAAATGACAGGATGTAACCGGTGTGGCAATGGGATATCGCAATTCAACAGGTTTGGCAATTTCTGGTGATCTTGGTACGAACGGCTGTGATTGTGTCGGCCCTACCGTTGCTTGGAGGGCAAACGGTTCCGGCGCGCATAAAAATTGGCCTGGCTGTGGCGATCTCAGTGGTGTTGACGCCTATCGTGACGTTTACGCTTCCTCCCAATTGGTTAGAGCCAGCCCATATGGTTATGGCCCTGGCGGCCGAAGTGCTTGTCGGACTCGTTCTAGGTTTTGCCATGCGACTGGTGATGGCGGCAGTCGAATTGGCTGGAGCGATTCTTGGATTTCAAGTCGGGTTTGCCATGGCCAATGCGCTCGATCCGGTGTCCCAAGTGCAAACGCCCGTATTTGGCCAATTGCTCACGGTGCTGGCCACGCTCTTGTATTTTCAAATAGACGGACATCTCTTAGTCATTTTGGCGTTGGGGAGTAGCTTCCAACTCATTCCTCCATTCGGAGCGCACCTGAGTGGGCCACTCCTTCCCGATGTTACGGGCCTGATGCAGAGGAGTTATGAGATAGGGATAAAGTTGGCGCTTCCGGTGATGGCCGCCACATTTTTGGTGCATGTGACCATGGGGTTGCTCGGTCGCCTGGTTCCCCAAATGAATATTTTACTCGCCAGTTTTCCCATTACGATTTCGGTGGGACTGATCGTGTTGGGGTTGGGCCTTCCCTTCTTTTCCTTAGTATTTCAACAGTCGGTGTTGGGGCTGGAATCAATCCTTTGGGACTTATTACAGGAATTAGGGCATGGCTGAGAATAAAGACGGTGGAGAAAAAACAGAGGACCCTACCGGGAAAAAACTGGCAGATGCCCGCCGCAAAGGACAAGTGCCTCTTACACGGGAATTGCCTCCCTTGTTTGTCCTGTTGGGTGGCATGGGTGTCCTGTCTCTGTGGGCGCCCCATATGCTGCAACAGTTCTCCGGCCATTATCGGCAGTGGTTGGAACAATCGGGAACGTTACAGATTGATACCACGACGTTGTATATCTTGCTCTTGGATGTGACCAATCAAGCGTTTCTGCCTCTCCTTCCGTTTGGACTGATTGTGGCTGGGTTAGCCTTGGCGGCAATTCTCATGCAAACAGGCCCGTTATGGATCGAAGACGGGCTGCAACCCAAGCCATCAAAAATGAACCCGATGAACGGTCTTAAGCGACTGTTTTCGTGGAAAGGGGTAGTGGACCTGGTGAAGTCCCTGTTGAAGGTCGCCATGGTCGCAGGGATCCTCTATAGCGTGCTATCCGGGGCCCTGCCGAATCTTGTGCAGTTTCCGATCCGTGGGCTCGTGGAGTCGATTCGAATGACATGGGATTTAGTGCAAGACATGGTCTGGTACGTGGGAGGCGCCTTGTTGCTGTTGGCCATTGGGGATTTTATGTATCAACGGTGGCAACACAACGAAGATTTGAAAATGACGAAACAGGAAGTGAAGGATGAGTCAAAAGATGTGGAAGGGGATCCGCAGATTCGTTCCCGGCGCCTCAGTTTGCAGCGGGAACGGTCTCGACAACGGATGTTGCAAGCGGTCCCCAAGGCGGATGTCATCATTACCAATCCGACTCACGTCGCGGTGGCGCTACGGTATGACACGGCGAATATGGATGCCCCGGTCGTTGTGGCCAAAGGTGCCGGGTTTATGGCGCAAAAAATTAAGGATATTGCCAGACATGCGGGCGTCCCGATTCTGGAAAATCGCAGTCTGGCTCGCGGCTTATTCAAAGGCACCAAAGTAGGCCAGGAAATTCCTGCGGCGCTGTATCAGGCTGCGGCTGAGGTTTTGGCCTATGTGTATCGTCTGCGAAACACTCAGGACCAGACCGGGTAATGCGTAAGGAGTAAAAAGTAAGGCGTTAGGGGTCATGGAAGAAATCGGAAGTGAAAGGCATGGATGAATTGAGTGTTTTTACAGTTAACTCCTCACTCCTTACCGGGCTTAGAAGAAGCATGTTGAAAAATACATTAACTATATCTGCAATGGCGGTAACCGGTTAAGGCATCATATGTCATTTGATTCTCAAAAAATGCGAGATGAGCTCACTCCCGCGCATTATGGGGATGTGCTCCTGCCGGTTGGCGTGGTGGGCTTACTCTTGCTCATGTTGATCCCGCTCCCTGCCTTCATGCTTGACCTGTTTTTATCCTTTAGTGTCACGTTAACCATGTTGATTTTGCTCGTCACGATGCATTCGGGACGTCCGGCTGAATTTTCGGTGTTCCCCTCGGTGGTCTTGCTGACGACGTTGTTTCGTTTGGCCTTAAATATTGCCTCCACCCGCGCCATTTTATTGCATGGGGCAGAAGGCCCGGCGGCAGCCGGGGAAGTCATTCGCGTGTTTGGCGAATTTGTCGTGGGTGGGAATTTCGCGGTGGGGATCGTGGTGTTTTCCATTCTGGTGATTATAAATTTTGTCGTCATTACCAAAGGAGCCACCCGCATTGCCGAAGTCGCGGCGCGATTCACGTTGGATGCGATGCCGGGTCGGCAGATGAGTATTGACGCCGATTTAAACGCCGGAATCATTGATGAACATCAAGCCAGAAAACGTCGGGAAATGATCGCCCAAGAAGCTGATTTTTATGGATCGATGGATGGTGCCAGTAAATTTGTGCGGGGTGATGCGATCGCGGCGTTGTTAATTATTTTTATCAACGTCCTGGGGGGGCTCGGGATTGGGGTGATGGATCATGGCATGTCAATGGTGGATGCTGCCAAGCGATTTACCCTTTTAACCGTGGGCGATGCCATCGTCGCCCAAATTCCCGCGCTCATTATGTCGACGGCTGCGGGTATCATTATTACACGGGTCTCCACGGACACCAGTCTCGGCCGGGACTTAACCGAACAAATATTTTTTAACCCGCAGTTAGTGGCGGCCGTGGCAGGCATGTTGGTGTTTTTAGGGATATTGCCGGGATTGCCTCATGTGGCCTTTTTGCTATTGGGGGCGATGACCGCAGGTCTGGCCTATGTGCTGTGGCAACAGAAACAAAAGGCCGCGGTTGTGTCTGCCCCGTTAGGAAAAGGGAAAGGGGCTCCGCAGGATCCCGCGCAGCCACCTCCTACGGAATCGGTCGATTCGGTGACTCCACCCGATCTCTTAGAATTGCATGTGGGCTATGGCTTGGTGTCGTTTGTGGATCATGGGCAAGGCGGAGAGCTCTTGGAACGAATTCGGGCCATTCGCAAACAGACGGCGCTGGACATGGGATTCGTCGTGCCCGCTGTCCATATCCGTGACAACCTGCAGCTCAAGCCACACGAATACAGTATTTTGCTGAAAGGCATTCAGGTGGCGAAAGGCGAGCTGGTGCCTCGACATTTATTAGCGATCAACCCTGGGCATGCCAGAAAAGGATTAGAGGGGAAACCCGGCCAGGATCCGTGTTTCGGGTTGCCGGCGGTCTGGATCGCCCCGACGGAGAAAGAACGAGCCCAAATGGAAGGGTATACGGTGGTGGATGGACCGGCCATTATCGCGACCCATCTGACCGAACTGATCAAGTCAAATGGGCATGAATTGCTGGGTCGACAAGAGGCCCAGAATTTGCTGGATAACCTAGCGAAGACGTATCCCAAGGTGGTGGATGAGCTCATTCCCACTCAATTATCCCTAGGAGTTGTGGTGCGAATTTTAAGGAATCTTCTACGTGAGCGGGTGTCTATACGGGATTTGCGGTCCATCCTGGAGACTGTCGCTGATTACACCACCGTGAGTAAGGATCCTGACACCCTGACGGAATATGCCCGGCAAAATTTATCCAGGACCATTTCCCATCAATATGCCAATGCGGAGGGGTTCGTGCACGTTGTGAGTTTAGATCCCCTATTAGATCGACGGTTGACGGAAATGATCAAGCCGGGTGGAGGCGACCACATGGGCTTATCGCCGGGTCTCTTCAATCAAGTCATTGTGGCTGTGCGGCAAGCCATTGAACGGGTGGTCGGACAAGGGTATCAACCGATTGTCTTATGTTCGCAGTCGATCAGATCCCAGCTCTATCGATTGGTGTCACCGGGTGTTCATGCGTTGGCGGTCCTGTCGCCGAATGAGTTAGATCCCAAAACTAAAATTCAAGCGATTGAAGTTGTGAGGTTACCACATGAAGCTGAAACGGTTTGAAGCTCTCTCGTTACAAGAAGCCCTCCAGGCGGTCAAAGCCGAACTGGGTCCGGATGCGGTGATTGTCTCCTCCCGTCGGATTCAAAAGGCCGGTGGGCTCTTTGGCTTACTCAGTCAGTCCGTGATTGAAGTGACTGCGGCAGTAGACCGGGCCACACAGACTCCGGTGGTGGAACCAGCAGTCACCCTCGACCGATCACTGCAAGCGTTGATTAAACGGCAAATGCCTGTGGCCAATCCTGCCAAGGAACAGCCGAAGGTCAAAAAGGAGCCTACGTTTTCAGAGCAGTTGCAAGTGGCCAGCGTGTTGGATCCCGTGACGCAACATTTGCACGAGATGAAAGAAGAAATTCAGCGGTTGCGGGAATCCCAGAAAGATCCGGAGCTCGCTTTGGGGCCGTTGCGGCAGGAATTAGAAGGTCTCCGGATTGTGGTGGGGGAAGTGCTGGGGAGCCAAATGCATAAACGGGTTGAAGGCTTACCAGGAGATTTGCTGGAGGACTATCAAACGCTGGTGGGGCATGGTGTCGATTCGCAACTGGCGCATCGCCTCTTACGGTCAGTGGTGGAAACGCTTGGCACCGTCGGGATG
>JAOUNC010000241.1 GCA_029881175.1 Nitrospirota bacterium
AACCGGTTCACGCTTAGAACCCCAAGATAAAATCGGGCTGGCTTCTCTCACAGGGACGGTCTTGCGGACAGGTGGGACGGCAAAACAATCTGGTGATGAACTGGATGAATTTTTAGAAGGTAAAGCTGCTGATGTTGATTCAAATATTGGTGAAACCGCGGGAACGGCTTCGATGAGTTGTTTAACCGAAGATTTTCCTGCGGTGTTGCAGGTTTTTGCGGATATCTTGCGAAATCCCGCTTTTGCGCCGGATAAGCTCAAGATTGCCAAAAACCAAATGATGTCAGGCATTGCCAGACAAAACGATGATCCTGGAGGAATCGTTTCGCGAGAATTTAAAAAATTGATCTATGGGAAGGCTTCGCCCTATACCTGGGTCCCCACGTATTCCACTATCCTTTCTATTACCCGGAAGGATGTGGTGCGTTGGCATGAAACCTATTTTCATCCGAATCGCATCATCCTCGGGCTTGTGGGCGATTTTCAAAAAGAAGAGGCAGTCTCGTTATTGAAGAAGGTCTTTGAGGATTGGCCAAAGGGGCCGGAGACGAAGGACGCGGCGGTGTTTACTCAAGAACATGCACCTGCCGGAGTGTTCTATGTTGAAAAAAATGATATGACGCAAGCCAAAATTGCCATGGGTCATCAGGGGATCCGACGCGACCATCCTGATTATTATTCCGTGGTGGTCGCGAATCAAATTCTTTCCGGCTCATTTGGCGCGCGTCTTTTTTCTAATATTCGTTCCAAGCAAGGTTTAGCCTATGATGTGAATGGTGGGATTGGTTTTCAATGGGATTATCCAGGCATGGCCATTCTTTCAATGTCGACGAAAATCCAAACAACGGAAGAAGGGATTGATGCCTTGATTGCAGAATCCCGCAATATGGTGTTGAATCCGCCAACCGAAGATGAAGTGGCTAACGCCAAAGCCAGCATTCTTAATTCCTTTGTGTTTTCGGTGGATTCACCTTCAAAGGTGTTGGGGAAATATTTGACTTATGAATACTATGGCTACCCGTCGACATGGTTAAAAACCTTCCGCCATGGGATTGAGCAGGTAACTGTGGCACAAGTTCGAGAAGCGGCTGAACGACATCTGCGTCCTCAGGAATTTGCTATCTTAGTGGTAGGCCCACGTGAAGGCACGAAGCCGGCCTTAGCGAAATATCAGAGCCTTCAGGAGTTGGATATTCAAATCCCCGAGCCACCAGACGGGGCCTAAACATTGAGAGAGTATTTCTGCCTGGGCAGACCTGGAAGGCCTACCAGAGCAATTGTCTATTGCGGACAGGAGAATAACATGGCTCGGCCTATATCGTTGCACCCATGGCGGGTTCCATTTTTATGGATCGCTTTACTTGTGACTCTGTTGGGAGGCTGCCAAACCAATCCTTATACCAATCGTTCACAGTTTGTTTTGATGCCATCTGGCTATATGAATGAAATGGGAGCGGCACAGTATGGGGAAACGTTGCAGGACCCCAAAGTTATTCTGTCAAAAGATTCACGTGAAATTGACCCGGTCAAACGCGTGGCCGCTCGTATTATTGAAGCTGCTAAACGCTCCAAATATGCGGTAGAAGCCAAATCGTTCGATTGGGAAGTGACCGTTATTAAAGATGACCAGACTCAAAATGCCTGGGCGTTGCCCGGTGGCAAAATTGCGGTGTATACAGGAATTTTCCCCATGGCAAAAACCGAAGCCGGCTTAGCGGCGATCCTGGGGCATGAAGTGGTTCATGCCTTAGCCCATCATGGGGCAGAGCGTATGAGCCAGGGATTGGTGGCTCAGGTGGGAATGTCGGCCGCTGCCATTCTTTTATCCACGCAGAGTGGAAATCCAGCACTTGCTGAATTGGGAATGCAGGCTATGGGGCTGGGGGTTCAAACCGGGGTATTGCTTCCATTCAGTCGGAAGCATGAATCCGAAGCCGATTATATCGGGGTCTTATTGGCGGCCAATGCGGGCTATGATCCTCGGGAAGCGGTTCATATTTGGGAACGGATGGCTGCGGCTTCTAATGGCGCACCACCGGAATTTTTTTCCACGCATCCTTCGCATGAGACGCGGATTGCGGACCTCAAAAGGTGGATGCCAGAAGCCCTCGGAATGTATGAACGGGCGCCGAAAGCTTCTGTGACTACGTTGGCTCCCGTTACCGGTACCACCCCTCCTGCTTCACCAGCCAAGAATGGGGCTCGCTTTCGCTAAAACCGGACGATTGTGTGCTGATTCTTACCTGCATGCGTATTCAATAAGCATCGAACAGTTGTTCGGAGTGCACAATTGATCACCATGATGCGGTTTTACTTGTATGGTCTCTGGCTAATCAGTTGGTTGGTCTTGATTGGTTGCGGACAGAGTGAAACGGTTGTTGAAATTGCTTTGCATCCAACAAAAGCGAATATTTTCTATATTGCCACCAATGATTATATTTATAAGACGCGCGATGGGGGAGCCCATTGGCAAAATATGTCGCTTGGCATGACCCATTCGCGCGTCATCACCTTGGCGATCGACCCCTTATTTTCCGCAAATGTTTTGGCGGGGACGAAGGGGGATGCGGTGTATAAAAGTTACGATGGCGGACAACGGTGGGTATCAAGACAAACAGGCCTCCAGGAGGTCACGATTACCTCAGTCGTTCATCAACTGGTATTTTCCCCCGGGTCGAGCAGTCATGTTTTTGCGGCCACTTCGTTGGGGGTGTTCGAGTCAAATGATGGTGGCGAGACCTGGGCCAAACGTATGGAGGGCATGAAAGAAGTGCTCATGGTTATTTCATTGGCCATTGACCCTCAGCAACCCCAAACGCTGTATGCCGGGACCAGCGGCGGGGTGTATAAATCTGTCGATGGGGCCAAAACATGGGGAAAGGTCAACACCGGTCTGGTGGCGGCTGATGTGTTGAAATCTTCTCGATCTTTGAGTGTCACACGAATAAAGGTTGATCCTTTTAATCCCGATAGAGTGTATACCGCGACGTTAGAAGGGCTCTTTCTGACAGAGAATGGAGGAGCGTCCTGGCACCGTATCGGAGAATCATTGCCTGATCACATGCTGATTGAGTTACTGCTTGACTCGCACCAGGCTGGTGTGATGTACGTGGGACATCGAAAAGGCATATCCAGAAGTGAGGATGGTGGGGTAACATGGGAGACGCGCAATACGGGGTTGACCAATATCAATATTCGTGCGCTGGCGTTAAGCGAGATGGATTCTCGCGTGCTCTATGCCGGAACGAATGGGAAGGGACTGTTCCGGAGTGAGGATAGTGGTGTATCGTGGAACCCCCTCCCACTTATGGCCAGTGAAGCCGGCTTGTAAGTTTACAAGGGAGTCGTGATTTGAATTGTGTGTTTCAAGGGATTAAGATTGGCTTCAGGTCTTCTATACAGAGACTGATTCATATGTTTGTGGGTCATTTACAGAAAGGATCGTGCTGTGGCGTTTTGGGATTCTAAGCAAGGGCGGACTCGTGCCGATGCCATCTGTTCATTTTGTGGAAAAGGCAAAGGCGGAACCACAAATTTAATTCAAGCTCCCACGAAATTAGTATGCATGGAATGCCAAGCACCGGGTTCTGTGTTGATTTGCACAGATTGTGTACAGCAATGTTCAAAATTTTTGTCAGGGAGTACCACCGACGGTCAGCCATCTTTGGACCTGCCTTCCGGTCCTCTACCGACGCCTCCTGAACTGAAAGCTATTTTGGACCAATATGTCATTGGTCAGGATCGTGCCAAGAAGATTCTGTCCGTGTCGGTTCACAATCATTACAAACGTGTGTTCAGCGGGCAAGAGATTCCAGATGTTGAGCTTGAAAAAGGCAACGTGATGTTGCTGGGGCCAACCGGGACAGGCAAAACGCTCTTAGCCAAGACCTTGGCGAGAGTGTTGCACGTTCCCTTTGCCATCGCCGATGCCACCACGGTGACGGAAGCTGGATATGTCGGTGAAGATGTGGAAAATGTTATTCTCAAATTATTGCAATCATGTGATTTTAATATTGCCCGCGCGCAAGTCGGGATTATCTATATTGATGAAGTCGATAAAATAAGTCGAAAATCCGAAAGCGCGTCGATTACGCGAGATGTTTCTGGTGAAGGAGTCCAACAGGCTTTATTGAAACTTGTGGAAGGCACCCTGTGCAATGTGCCGCCCAAAGGCGGACGGAAACATCCTGAGCAGGAATTCCTTCGAGTCGATACCAGTAATATTTTATTTATTTGTGGTGGGGCATTTGTCGGCATTGAGGATATTATTGCCCAGCGCACCAATAAAAAACGAGTGGGATTTGGGGCCGCGGCGACGCATGGCGCCTCTCATAATTCTGAGGAATTGATGAAACAACTTCGTCCCGAAGACTTGTTGAAGTATGGCTTAATTCCTGAGTTTGTGGGGCGGTTTCCCATTTTAGCCTCTTTGAATGATTTGCGAGTTGAGGATTTGGTGCGTGTGCTGCAAGAACCCAAAAATGCATTACTAAAACAATACCAAGCACTCTTTCAATTAGATGGAGTGGATTTAGCGTTTACGCCTCAGGCCATCCATGCCATCGCATTGCGGGCCTCTTCCATGAAAACCGGCGCACGGGGTCTTCGTGCCACATTAGAAGATGTGATGCTGGATTTGATGTATGACGTGCCGGCGTTGAAACATGTAAAAGAGGTAGTGATTACGGAAGAAGTCATTAATGGAGAAGGAACTCCTGAGCTTATCTATGCCAGAAAAGGCGCGTAAATACTTCAAACCTGCGGTTGTTGCATTATTGTCTCCTCTGGCTTATGCTACCCTAGAAAGTTGTTCATCACGAAGTCTGGGCCGCGTGATGAATGGATCAGGTGAGGCGGCCCTTCACTGATGTTGTTTTGCTCATGTATTTGTAAGGAATTTGATTGGAAGCTAGTCCTAAGTCGCCTCCTGTTCCGCGTTCTCGGGCCGTTCCTTCCCTTCTCTCCTCAATTCGTGCAGAACAATATCGCTTAAATAGTAAGGAGGGACCCCGATGGGTTCAAAGATTTATGTAGGTGGTTTGCCCTATTCAACTTCTGAGCAGGAATTGTCTGATTTGTTTGCTCAGCATGGAGCTGTTCAATCAGCCAAGGTGATTACAGACAAGTACACAG
>JAOUNC010000242.1 GCA_029881175.1 Nitrospirota bacterium
ACACGTTGGATGTCTGAAGTATCTGGTCTGTTCAAAAAAGCTTGTCCTAAGATTTGCGGAAGGGAACGCCGCCTTGCTTATTCCATCCTGTTAAGGTGGAACATTTGTTTTCAACAGCCCCATGCTCAGGATGATCACCCCCACTAGCGTTACAAGCTAAGGATTGAGCCACGCACATGAAAGATCGAGAAGCAGATTTTTGAATGAGATAAGGGGAATCATAGCGGGTGGGCAGAACGCCCACCCGCTCTCACCAGCGATGAAGAGCTAAAATGGAGATTGGGCCTTTCCCGAATTAGGCTACTGAAAGGGCTTCGGCCTTTTCCGCTTTTTTACCTGCAACTTTGGCCGCTCGGGCAATTCGCTTTTCTTCGATTTTTTCTAATTCGTGATCAACAGCCTGGAAGGCTGCACGGATGGCTTCCTCGAACGTCTTGGATTCTTTTCTCGCCGTGACCGTTCGTTTAGGAGGGAGGGTAATCACAACCAAGGCTTCGGCATTATCGGCGCCTTTTTTATGATGGGCATTCTTGGTGAGAGTAACACGCGCATGGGTGGGACGAATGATTCCAGTTTGCAAAGCCTCAACACGCCGTCCTATTTCCTCTTTCCAGCGTGGGGTCATACCAACATTTCGGCTTTCGATTTTGACATCTAACGGTTGTACATCCATAACAACTCCTTCCGTCCCAATGTGGCTAAACCTTCTTGTCGGAACACCGTTTATTACCTTATGGCTTCACAATATCTGAAGAATTCCCTCCTATTTTTAAGGTGAATCATACCTTAATCATTGTAAAAATAATTCAAGGTTGCGTCAAAGGCTTTGACAAGATTTCCGTAACAATTCTCAACTTTGCTAGACTACAGAGGTGGATTAGATTTAGGAACGGAGTCTGCTAGGTGAAAAAGCTTTATCGATCTACCACTTGAACGAAAGAGGTCTAATATGTCGTTAAATAGGAGGAATCTTATGAAAGTTGGTGTCGCATTGGGATTAGGAGTGCTCGCCAAATCTTTGGGCGTATCTCTCGCCGCCACTCATTCTATGCCGGAGAATTCAGACATTCAAAAAATCACCAAAACGGATGAAGAATGGAAGGCCCTGCTGACACCTGAGCAATACCAAGTCTTGCGGCACGAGGGGACTGAACGACCATTCACCAATGCCTACCATGACAACAAAGCCAAAGGGACTTACGAATGTGCAGGCTGTGGGTTAGCACTTTTTTCTTCGGAGGCCAAATTTGACAGTGGCACCGGCTGGCCAAGTTTTTGGCAGCCTATTTCTGAAAACGTCGTCGAAACTCGCACCGATTGGAAACTCATCTATCCTCGGACGGAAGTGCATTGTGCCCGTTGCGGTGGCCACCAGGGCCACATTTTTGACGACGGCCCCCAACCAACCGGGTTACGCTATTGCATTAATTCAGCCGCCCTCAAATTTGTTCCAGCCTAACAGGCCCAAGATAAGGCTGGTCTTTAAAGGAAGTGAGAAGTAAAAAGTGAGTAGTGAGTAGCAAAAGAGACAGAAAAGGTTAATCGCTTCTTCTCTTTCACTCTGTGCTCTTTACTTTTCACTTCTTACTTTTCACCTTTCACGACGAGGCGAAGCGCTCGTGCAGCAATTGTTCCACGGCTGAAAAATGGCGCTCCGGCAAATTTCTGAAGCGTTTCCGACAATCAGCAATGGCCTCTTCAACTGACCCATAATGTTTTGAAGGGGGCAGTAAATTCTTCGCATATTCTCGCAACCGTCCCTCGACCACCCTCACATATTTTTCATCACCCGCTAATGCTTGCGCAGCAGCATGGATATCGCCTTGATAGTCCATGAGGGCCTGAAATCCTAGACCTTTCAATCGTTGTGTCACGGTTCCCCGATCCCAACCCAAAGCCGCAGCGGTCGATTGCATCTCAAATTGGTGACGACGTAAACATTTCAACACCATAGCATCTTCTCGATGCGCAGAGTCTTCCGTCCCCCATTCTTCACTGCCCACTGATGCCTTGGAAACTTGGAGGTTCAAGTCGCCTTCGGCAATCACCGAACCGCTTACCAAAGCCACGGCTTGCGCCACAGTCTGTCGCAATTCACGAATATTGCCTGGCCATTGATGAGCCACGATCGCATCCAACGCCCCTTGCGTGAAAACCAAGTCCGTTCGATGTTGTATGTTGGCATATTGCTGCAAGAAGGACTGGGCCAACAGCACATGATCGGCCTTACTACGCGCACGAAGAGGCGGAAGGGTCAACACAATACTCCGTAATCGATAGTATAAATCTTCTCGATAGCGGCCAGCATGCACCTCAGCTTGAAGATCACGATTCGTTGCGGCAATGATGCGCACATCGACATGAGTGACGCAACTCTGTCCCACCCGGTGAAACCCTCCATCTTCTAACACCCGGAGCAATTTGGCTTGGAGATCCATTGGCAAATCCCCGACTTCATCTAAGAAGAGCGTCCCGCCATGGGCTGATTCTAAAAAACCGGTACGGCCTACCGCTCCGGTAAAGGCCCCCTTCACATGCCCAAATAATTCTCCCTCGAATAATTCCGAACGGATCGCCGCCATATTCACGGAGATAAAAGGACCTTGCCGTCGAGGACTTAGGGCATGAGCCGCTTTGGCAAAGACTTCTTTGCCAGTCCCGGTTTCACCTAACAACAAAATAGGAACCTGCGTGGCCGCCGCTTTCTTCAGATTGCGAAAGAGTCGAAGAACAGTTTGGTCACGGGTCACAATCTGCGACGCTTCACATTCTTGCATCAGCGTTTGGTCATCGAGGGCCAGAGACTCCAAGGGGAATTCAACCGGAGATGCCGGCACCTGCTGGCGAAGCTCATGTAACTCCTCTTGTAATCGATCAATCTTCTGACGGGTCTCTTGAATCTCCCCCTGATACCGTTCTAAATGGGAAAGGGCTTGATGTTGAGAGACCTGTAATTCTTCGATCACGGTCACGGATTGATTCGTCTGGCGCTGTGCATTGACAAGTTGGTCTTTCAATTGTCGAACATCATATTGCTTCCCTGACAATTCATGTTCAAGTTGTGTGAGTTGCTGCTCCCTCCGGACAATTCGTTGCTGTACGGTCGCCCGAGATTGAAAAAACCTCCAAACACCCATCCCGAAAATCGCCATCCCCGTAGCCAAACACATACTGAAGAGGGGCCAAATCCAACCCCAATGGAACCCTAGAAAAAGAATTCCACCTGCCAATACCACAATCGCGAGCCCGATAAAACCAAGACGCCTCAGTGAGCCTTCACGAAACATCGATACCATTAAAAGGCACCCCACACTCACAGTCACCAAGAACGCCAAGACAAACGGAGGTGTCGAGATCCATGAGTTTGTCAGATACGCATTGGCCAATTGCGCATGAAGAATACCAACCGGAACGTTGGTCTCCCTGGGTGTGGAAAGAGCCGGGCTGAATGATGACTCCGAAAAGAGAAACACTATTTTCCCTTGAAAAAGATGAACCAAGGCTTCCTGCTTCCCTGCTTGTACCAAATCCCATAGGTCGGTGAATGGGTACATAGGGAATAGAGATTCGCCATTTCGGGGCATCATGTCTGGCACATGAAGAAAAGAGCCTCTCCGTGGCGTTGTTTCACTCCTTGACGCGAACGAGGCCACAGCGACCCCATAAGGCATGCGAGGAGCATTCAAAGAAGAGGAGTCGAACGTAAATCCTCCAGCCACACCCTCCTTATCAGAGGGGAATTCTAGAGTGCCTGTTCGGGTTGCCGCCTGGGCCAGGGCAGTTGGGACAAAATCAGGATAAACGACCGATCCTATGCGTTTCGTCATTTCCGCCAAATGCACGAATCCAGATAGCCCTCCACATTCAGATGGAATAGGCACCGACACATCAATCATCGGCGCAATCACCGACACCCCTGCCTCATGAAGTGCCAGGAACGTGGCCTCTAAGGCATTGAGATTCCATCGCCCTTCACCGCAATGGGCGGAGTCCTTGCCCTCTGCACGAATAAGGACAATCGAAGAGGCAATTGGCTGAGAAGACAGATGGGACAGTTGCCAACCAGCTAGCCATCGGTCTCCTTGCGGAAAAATGTGTGAAAAACCAAAACTCATGGCTGTGCAGCACACCACAACAGCTATGGCCAACAGCAAGGATTTTGCTTGAGGACTCATACGCAGTTCACTCATATGCAACGAAGGACATCGTTATCGACCCATTGACTGACAGGCCTGACGCACGGCGGGAAATTTTTCCGCAGGCATCGTGGTCTCAATCAGCTCACACCCCACCCGATCCCCTTCCTTCGCCACCTGAAGCCAATACTCCTGAAGAGACGCATGATGTGGAGGAAATTGTTCAGCCACACCTTCGGCATACCATTCACGTAAGGCATTCTGGGCCAACTCATCCAACGCCAAGGCCCTCTCAATCATCCACTGGAGAACAATCGTGGGAGAAGTCACGCGATTCCAGGGGATGACTTCTTCCCATCCTGAACGAGATGGCCATTCAAAAGGAGCTTGATTGGTCAGATCTTGTCGAATCAAACCAAAGCCCGTCAGTACATCCTGTTGCTCGGTCGAAGGGGAAGGTTGCCGGTGAAGCCTCCGACGCAACTGTGCCAGCTGATTCGTCGCTGTTCGGGTGATCGTATCGGAAATAGCTCCACGACTACTTCGAGACCACCACAACATGGCCAACGGCAGATTGCGATCCATCCCATGGCCATTCGCATACATGGAGGCTAACAGCCCCTGTGCCTCACGGGATCCACCTACGGCGGCCTCCCGAAGCGGTTCAACAGCTTCCCCCGACCGATTTTGAGCCCGCAGTACGATACCCAAATGAAACAGCGCATCCACAAAATTCGCGTCAATCGCGACCGCCTGACGAAACGCCTTCACAGCTAAAGTCAGCTCACCTTGCTCAGCATGGGCATTTCCCAACGTAAAATGAAGATGCGCCCAGTTGGGTTGCAGCCGAGCCGCCATTCCAAGCGCAGTTACCGCCTCACCCCACCGCCGCTCTGACATCAGTGCGAGGCCTAACTGAGACCAGCCTGTGGCCCATTCGGGACGCTGTTCCACCACCCATTGAAATTCTTTCGTGGCATCCTTGA
>JAOUNC010000008.1 GCA_029881175.1 Nitrospirota bacterium
CGCTGTCAATGACCATTGCCAAACTCTTGTGCCTCATATCTACGCTGTGGGAGATGTCATCGGCCCACCATCACTAGCGTCCTGCTCCATGGAACAAGGCCG
Organism: Nitrospirota bacterium; assembly: GCA_029881175.1. Taxonomy (GTDB): domain Bacteria; phylum Nitrospirota; class Nitrospiria; order Nitrospirales; family UBA8639; genus Nitrospira_E. Next base: position 103 of record JAOUNC010000008.1, read on the forward strand.
TCGAGCCATATGCCACGCCCTCGGTTTACATCCCGGCGATGCCCCCGAACATATTCCGATGGGCATTTACACGATTCCCGAGATGTCGAGAGTTGGACTCAGCGAACAGGACGCGGCAGAAAAATTCGGAGGAGCCCTGATTGGCCGAGCCCGCTTTCATGAAATTGCTCGAGGACAGATTTCCGGCATCACCAATGGTCTCTTAAAAATGGTAGCAGACCCCAAAGGGGAGAAACTCCTTGGTGTGCATATTGTCGGTGAAGGTGCCACGGAACTGATTCACATTGGCCAACTGGGACTGCTTCACGATATGCCTATCGACCGATTTGTTGACAATATTTTCAATTTTCCCACCCTCGCGGAAGCCTACCGCGTCGCCGCCCTCGACATCGCCAAACAACGCAAGACATAGAAAAGGGTTTTTGATGCCATAACTGCATGGCATCTGCTGAACCTTAGTGGTTTTGGGTCTTTTGCCCGAAACCAAAAAACCTCATTGACAGTGGAAAGGCTCGAGAAAAACCTATAGAAGGAAACGCTAATGGAGAAATGCGGAGAGAAAAAGAAGCCTGCTCAGAAGCGGTAACTGAGTTCAAGGAAATGAAGATCGACTCCACGATTATTGTTGCCATATAACGCGGCATCGGAAAAATGCTGAAAGCGCCATCCCGCCGTCATATTGCCGGGAAAATGGTAACTGATTCCGCCATGGCCAAGAATTTGGACGGGCCCTCCAAAATCTTGTCGGCCAAAATGTTCCTTACTGATAAAAACCGCCCCAGTCCCAATCTCTGCGCTCACATTCCAATCCCAATTGGTAAACGCGAAACCCGGGCCAAAAGTGGAGATAAATCCGTTTTCTCCCGCAGCGTTCAACACGCCGGCAGAAGCATACCATCGATACCGGCCTTCCCATCCCCTCGGCCATTCCCAACTTCCAGGGAACCCGAGAATGGCCAAAACATCAAATTGCCGAAAGTCTTCTTTTTCTCCAGGAGGGAGTCCTACTGGTTCTAGATTTATGCCTCCCCGGATCCCCACCGAGATAATCTCGAATTTTTTTGGTTCTTGGCTGTGGCTCACACCAGGAAGAAACAAGAAAAATCCAACTATAACAATGACACCTAGCATTTTGACGATGGCCATAGATACCCCTTAGTAAATATCATTTTCGAGCTCTAGTCGTGAATCTAACGTAGAGCCAGCAAGCCTCGCGCTTGGCCAGACACTAATGGCCAAACAGCGCATCACCGAAGCATGAATAGAGGGGATGAAACAAATGGACGAAAACAGGAGATGAAATAATGAAAGAATCTCACCAGACCCGTTGTGCGCTTATCAATCGACGGCTGGAATAACCTCCCATGGAACGCTTGAGAACTCTCTTATGAGCCAAAATACTCAAGTAGGTTACCACGAATTTTTATTCAAGCAAGGTCGGGAAACTTGGTCCCATTCGAGCATTAAATCGAGAGCCACTAACGACTACATTGGCGAAGGAGGGGCCTTAGGCAAAAAAAGATACCTCGCTACATTGACGGAGACGACGCTTCATCGCGTCGTTCTTTGAGAGATTCCTCATAGGCCTTTTGATCCTTATCCATGGCCTGGGATTTGTGAATCTCCAGAATCTCCATGGGCGTGAGATACTTTAATGCTGTAGCACCTAAGACCTTCTGACCCGGCGTGCCTTTTAATTGAATATGCAATAAAGCATCGGCGCCCATCATTTGGGCCTTTTTAATCAACTCAAAATGCAGCTCATCCCAATTAACTTTTGTTTTTTCCGCCGATTGTTGCACTTCGATTTGATCCATCGTTTCATAAGGAATACCAGGCGGTTCTTCCAAAATCTCAATATGTTTGTCGGCATTGAGATTGCTCCCATGGATGGAAGAGTCTTGCGCCACAGGCTCTACTCGAGGGGCACGAGCGGTCTCAACATCAAAACTTTTGAGCCGCATTGACGCTAAGGCCGCTTCATGTTGATTGCTACTATGAGAAAGCCGTTCAAGTTTTTCGACACGATCCAGAGCCTCTTGCAGACTCATTCTGGCCCCTGGCTTACGAAGTGCATTCACTGGCATGGACAACTCCTTGAGAACACCACCACTGGATTAGCCTCCCCATTTCCTCAGTTTCCTCGTTTGACAACTGCACAAGGTCACATCCTAAATGAAAGAGCAAAGACGACGGAATATCTACCTGCTCAAGAATCCCCTTGTCAATTGATCTTTTGGTCATGCGCCGAAATTCGACCGAGTCGATTTCCCCCAATCATTCAGGCCAGCCTATCTGCAGGGGAATGTTTATAGGCACCCTATACCTCAAGCGCACCGTTCATCTTGCCCAGCCACGCTAGCTTGCAGGATACTTCTCCAATGCCTGATCATGACTTTCCTGAACCGCCAAGTTTTACCAAGACATGAGAAATCAGCACAGCCACCACAAAACGGGGGTTCTTATGAGCCAATCTCCAAGCACCATTAGAGTCTTCGATACCTGGGTTCAAGGTAAAAACGGCACGATCCATTTTGATGTCATGACCACCGATGAATCCACGGCTCTTCGCTTAGCCAAAGAATATTTGGCAACCCTTGGTGAAGCAGAGGCCGTTATCACGACAGAAGAATGCCAGTATTGCCATAGCGAACCGCTGGCATTCTTTTCCCAAATCCAGCAACAGGCGTTTTCCGAGCAGGGTGGGTTTATCCTACCCTTACCCTCTTAGGCGTTTGCTCTCGCCGGGAAGTCCTCCTCAATCTACGTTGAGCCGAATATTCCTTGTGAAACGCTGTTCCTATCCGAGCTTCCCCGATAAATTCCTCATTAGACTAGATGATTCATGTTTTTTCGTGCATTGAGCGAATATCAACACCGTTTGCCACTCGGCTAGATGTGGTCGGAATTCAGCCGCTACGAAATCGACGACCAACTCCCTTCTTTGCCTTCCCAGGAAAACATCCACCCAGGCCAGACGCCATCCGCTAATACCGAAAACCTGGAAAGCGTCTTGCACGGTCTCATGGAAACCCCCAACCCTCAAGCTCCCCACGACGAAGTCTTTACCAATGCGCCTGTGATTGCGCAGACCCTCGTTACTCCTCACTTTTTTGGCAGAGCCGTCCTCTGCTTCCTGACCAAATCCCTTCCTAGTTTTCTCGATCCCCCCAGAGTAAACCATTTCAAAGTGGTTTCTTGGAATGGGACGTGGGGCCTTTTGATTTGTGCACGGAAGTTGAGGCTGTCTATAATTGGCTAGGCCTTGATAAGCCATACTGCAATTTCATCATCCCCCCCAGATTGAATGTTGGTTCGAACCACCTAATTTAGGTAGGTTCGCCCATTGGCAAAGCGAAGGTTGGTGGAGTCAGAACAAGAGAGGATAGGCGGCATCTCAACATCTGAAATACGGCGAGGAGGAACGTTATGAGTCTGGCTGATCACACCTGCATTCCCTGTCGGGGAGGAATCCCCCCATTGGAATCATCAAAAATTCAAGAATTACTGGGACAATTGGAATCCGGATGGACCTTGAACGACCAGGGCCACATTGAACGTATGTATGAATTTCCTAATTTTGCCGAGGCGTTGGCCTTTGTGAACCGGGTGGGAAATGTGGCTGAGATCGAAGGACATCACCCGGACCTCTATTTGGCTTGGGGAAAATGCAAAGTTGAAATTTGGACCCATAAAATTCAGGGACTCACCGAGAGCGATTTTTTCTTAGCGGCCAAGGCCGACCGGGCCTTTGCCCTACCTTCCCTTAACCCTTAAGGTCTCATGGCAACCAGCCCCACCCTTATGCAGGCAGTCTCTTCTGGAGCGAAACAGGTTGATCCTGACGCTCCTGAACTCACGACGGATTTCCGTTCATTCGGAACCCGGGTCGCGCTGGTGACCATGCCTTTTTCCTATTCCAAATTTCCGTCTATTCAATTAGGCACGCTATCGGCGCTGTTAAAATCTCAGGGCATCGGCGTCAAAACCCACCATTTCAATTTGCAGTTCGCCCATAAAATTGGCGTACCGCTCTATGAAATTTTGTGCGAGAAACGCGGGCTTTTTGGTGAATGGTTATTTTCGGCCTTGCTTTTTCGCGATAATCCAAAACATGCTCAATACCCTCAGGTGTTCAAACCCGTCTTTGAAGATACCGCTAGAGAAGCTGGCTGTTCGATTGGCCACCTGGAAGAGATCGCTCGAACGATTGCCCCGCAATTTTTAACATGGGCCCTAACCACAGTGGACTGGGATCACTACGACGTCGTGGGTTTCACCTCAACCTTTGACCAAAATGTCGCCAGCCTGTCTTTGGCCAAATTGATCAAGGATGTGTATCCAGATGTTCGGATTGTGTTTGGCGGGGCAAACTTTGATGGTGAGATGGGTCTTGAACAATTTCGGGCGTTTCCTTGGATCGACTATGTTGTGAGTGGCGAAGGAGAACATTCGTTTCCGCCGTTGGTGAAAAAGATTTTGCTCAAGAAGGAAACCGCCATTCCACCAGGGATCGCTCATCGAAAAGACGGGAATGTGTGCTTCACACCCAATGAACAGTTAGTCATGAAATTCGACCAAGCGCCTCCGCCCGATTACGACGATTACTTCGCCGAACTGGACGAATTAGATCGCCAAGGATCAACGGGCCTCAATCGCATTTTGTTGTATGAAGGCTCACGGGGTTGCTGGTGGGGCGAGAAACATCATTGTACCTTTTGCGGTCTGAATGCTCAGGCAATGGATTTTCGGGCCAAATCTCCGACGCAGGTGGCGACCGAGTTGGAGTACCTCTCGAGCCGTTACGACACCAGTCGCTTTCGTTTGGTCGATAATATCATCGACATGAAATATGTGGACGGCTTGTTTGGGCAACTGGCCCAGCGACACGTGGACCTTGATGTGTTCATGGAGACCAAGAGCAATCTCAATAAACGTCAAATTCAAACCTTGGCTCAGGGCGGCGTGAAATGCATGCAGCCAGGGATCGAGAGCCTCAGCCAGTCCCAACTCAAGGAAATGGATAAAGGCGTCAGCCCTTTACAAAACATTCAATGTTTGAAGTGGAGTCGTTATTACAATATTGACTTGTCTTGGAATATTTTATTGGGATTTCCTGGAGAAACCAATGCCGATTACCAACGGCAAATGGAGATCATTCCGTCGTTGTTCCATCTCCAACCGCCCGAATCCACTTCGAAATTATGGCTGGAACGATTCAGCCCGTATTTTAAATGGCCGGAACGATATGGCATTCGTCTCACCGGGCCAGGGCTGGCCTACGGGTATGTCTACGATGAACGGAAGGTGGACCTGAATAAAATCGCGTATGACTTTGAATATGACATTGATTGGAAAGTAGATCCCAGTATCTATGATAACTTTGTCCGCCTCGTACGCGAGTGGAAGGAACGGTATCATTCCTCAAACCGTCCTTTTCTCTTCTTTTCTAAGTCCCTGAGCTATCTCACGGTGTATGATGGCCGATGGGACAGTCCTACAAGTGAACGCTTTGACCACCCCTATGCCTTTATCTTGGAATTTTGCAATGACCAAGCCAAATCGTTTGAGCAAATTCGAAAAGGCATACAAGATCACCCGAATCATGGATCGGACCAAGAGATACAGCCCCTGACTGACCTCTTAACAACCCTTCAACATAAACGTTTATTGTATGAGGAGGGCGGACGATATTTCACTCTGGCTCTCCCCGTAAACCCCCACCGTTAAATAAAGGCCCAACGCTAAAATTCTGGAAAACTTCCCCTTATGCTCCCATTTCTCACGATTCCGTTGACTTAGGGAAAAGTAGGGGGTAGGCACCCAAAAATAAAAATTTTTCTACAGCCTTGATTGACATCCCCAAGGGCGAGGGGTAGCCTATCAAGAAATCCAAGGATATACCGAAAAGTCTTAGAATATGCCTTACCTAGGAAGAACCTCATGTAGGTCTTCTCAACATTTCTTTTCCCGGAGGATCATGCCGTTTCCTCACACTATTTTGCTCGGAAGCGTTGTCGCAATCATCAATCTACTTGTTCCTCTCGTAGGATGGGCAGAAGTCTCTCCGTTTCCTCATGGACTACCCTCGAAATTTCTGACCTTGAATTATTCCTTGGCGACTCAAGATGGGCACCACAGCTCTCCTCAAACACTGAACACGCAATCTTCCAGTTCAGTGTTAGCGCAAGTTGATGAACAAAAGCCCAGCTCACCTCCTAGCGTGATTGAACCCGAGGTTTCTTCGTATATTATTCACGAACCCCCCTTACGCTATCAGGAGGAGGAAGCCTCGCAACAAGTGCTGAATCCTGCCTCTCCGACGTCTGATGAACAGCAGGTCAATGAAGAAGAGTCCACTGATTCCCCACACCCTCTTGCGTATACGATTATTGAGCATCCACCCCTGATCCTCTCTCAAGAGGTTCGGCTGCCCATAATTTCCCGCTTTGATTGGTCGCTCTTCGAACATGCTCAGCATCTTCATTCATGGGGGACTTCTTCACTGATTTCTCCATCATGGGCATTTGAAACGACGCTGGCCGAACAGGCAACAGTCAATGAATATCCAGTCCGCTTTGCTGAGGTCTTCAGCCCAGATTGGGAGCCAGACACTTCAAGCCTTTCCTCTGACTATGGAACAATTCCTCTTGTTCTCAACGACGCCGTTGTCAAAAATTTACGTTATTTCCAGGAAGGCATTGCTGATCGTTTTCAATCCTACTTAAATCGGTTCCATCATTACCAAGAAGTGGTTGAACCCATATTCCAGGAATTTGGACTTCCTACCGAACTGATGTATCTCTCGTTGGTCGAATCCGGCTTCAACCCACGGGCCTTTTCCCGCGCCCGTGCCTCAGGACCATGGCAATTCATGAAAGCCACAGGCCGCATGTATAAACTCAATGTCAGTTGGTATGTGGATGAGCGGCGAGATCCTATAAAATCCACAGTAGCCGCTGCCCATCATCTTCGAGACCTCTATGACCGCTTTGGCTCGTGGCCTCTTGCCTTAGCGGCCTATAATGCTGGTAGCGGCAAAGTCGGGCGGGCCATTCGAAAGACCGGATCTAGGGATTTTTGGAAAATCCGCAAAACCTGGCACATCCGGCGGGAAACCAAAGACTATGTCCCACGCTTCATTGCCGCCACACTCATTGCCAAAAACCCGACTGCCTATGGGTTTCTCCCGCCTGAAGGTGATCAACATGAATTTGAAGAAGTCCTCATTGCCAAACAGGTGCAACTCTCTGCGATTACAGATCAAACAGGGATTGCGCTTGAGGAACTCAAGCGGTTGAATCCCGAACTTCGTCGCAATATTGTTCCAACTTCCAATGGGCCTGGCTACCATCTCAAAGTGCCAGTGGGAATGGCCTCATTAGTGAGGGCACAACATGAGACCCTTCCCACCTGGACCCAACCACCTCCACCTCCACCTCAATGGTACCAAGTACGCAGAGGGGACAGCTTATCCGTCGTCGCCAGACGATTTGGAATGAAAGTGCACCAACTAAAGCACATGAATAATTTATCAAGCAACCTGATTCGGGTGGGGTCAAAACTGCGCGTGCGGGGTGGTGAAGAAGATGAGATGGATGATCAAATCACCTGGTATCGCGTTCGGTACGGAGATTCGTTGGGCAAAATTGCGGCTCGCTTCCGAACGTCAATCGGTCAGCTCAAAAAACTCAATAATTTGTCGACTCACTTGATTTATCCTGGAGACCGATTGCGCGTAAAAGGAACACACACACCTAAAAAGTCTCAACCTAGCGTTTCCAAATGGTACCGTGTGCAGCGCGGGGATAGCTTGTGGAGCATTGCTCAGCAGTTCAAAGTAAGCGTGCGGGATTTACGGGCATTCAATAACTTGACATCCAGTATTATTCGAGCTGGCCATATGCTCATGGTCAGCCAATAATCTTCTTCAACTTTCGCTTTCTTTTCTTTTCCTTACTCCTTTTTCCCCTCTTCTCCGCTTGAATCTTCTTGTGTCTCTGGCGTGGCTTGATCGACTCTACTCCCAGTTGTGGCTTCCGTTTCTACCGATTCTTGCTCTGACTCAGGAGCCAAAACTTTCACCCGAAGATTGGCTTCGGACGAAAATGGAGAAAGGGGGAAATCTTGCATGAGTTGTTTGTAATATTTGACCGCTTCATCTGTTTTCTCCTCAAATTCCGCTAATTTGGCCAACTCAAACAACACTTGGTCCTTATTGAGTGCATGAGGGTTTCCCATCACCGCCTCGAACGCACTCATGGCGGCCTCTCGATTCCCATTCAAGAGATACGCCAACCCTAACCGTTGCTGAACCAACCCCACTAAAACATGATCTTGTGCATGGTCTTGAACAAAAGAGGTGTACGCCTGAATGGCACCTTCATAATTTTCAGTTTCCATTAAACTGTTGCCTAGCAGAAATGAAGAAATCTTGGCGCTTGGTGTGCCGGGATATTGTTCAAGGATATCCCGAAACATTTCTTCTGCTTGCTGAATATTTTTCTTGCCCTTTTCAATATCATCGAGTGGTCGATCCAAAAATGCCTGCTGGGCTTGTCCTTCTAATTCCCAGGCTTTGTCTTGCTTCTGATGCGAGAGCCAATTTAACGTAATAATTCCACCAATGACAGCAATGACTAAAAAAATACCGCCCCACACCAACCCACGGTGCTCCTCTACAAAAAACAAAAATTGCTCTTTGCTTGACAACGCCACTACAGGTTCCATTTCAGTTGATTTGCTAGAATTGTCTTTAATTTTATACCCCATCCCCTGTACTTCCTCTCTCCATTAAGTAAAGACTGTCTATGTTTTTGTCTGGCATGACTCGAATACAACGTGGTGCCTTATACCCACCTCCCAAGATCATGTCAAACAGTATTCCATACTATTTCGCCAGAGTTGACAAGGCCTAACTCCCTGTTATAATGAGGAAATTGTTGATTTTTTCAATTTATTTTAGGCGGATAGCTCAATTGGCAGAGCACTGCTTTTACACGGCAGAGGTCACAGGTTCGATCCCTGTTCCGCCTACCATTTTTTATTTGGCATAAGGCCGGCTCAATCTGATATATTAGCTAGCTCACATCCAATCAACTCCCCCTGTGGAAAAAATTCGTGGGCTGTTTGCCCAGGGCCAAAATATTACGGGGCCGTCGTTCAGCCAGGTTAGGACGCCAGATTGTCAATCTGGAAGTCGCGGGTTCAAATCCCGTCGGCCCCGCCATCCCATCTTGCATTGGTTCTGCTCTTTTTTCATAATCCCCCGTGGTACTGTTGACTTTAGCCTAATGGAGGCCTAGACACACGTGATGTCCTTTGCTAATCCTGCTGAGATTTTTGGATCTCTCGGTTTATTGTCCATCGTCATATTGATGATCCTGGCCGTCTTTTCTGTGATTTCCTGGGGGATTATCGTGAATAAGTTTCGACAATTTCGGCAAATTAACCAGGAAGAGGCACAATTCCTTCAATCGTACGAAAACAACCCTGTTGATCAGCTTACCCTACGAAATCAAGCCCAAGCCTATACGCAAAGTCCTAGTTCAGCGGTCTACCTTGGCGTCACAGATCGATTACCCTCATCATCCGATCTGTTCACCTCGCAACAAGACCTGGAGACTCCAATCGCCAGCCAACCACCCAACCGCCAATATGTAGAAAAAGTCGCCCAGTACATCATCCAAAATCAAATAAACCATCAAGAAGCCTATCTACCTTTTTTGGCAACCACGGGAAATTTAACTCCATTTATTGGTCTTTTAGGAACGGTCTTAGGAATTATTAATGCATTTGGAGAAATCGGCGAACAAGGATCTGCCAGCATTGCCGCAGTCGCGCCTGGTGTTTCTGAAGCTCTGGTTGCAACCGCAGCTGGACTCTTTGCGGCCATCCCTGCCGTCATGGCCTATAATTTTTTTCTTTCCAGAATCAGGAAAATGTCGTTTCGTGTCGAGGCCTTCACCATCGAGTTTCTCAATACACTTGAGGAATCTGAAAAAGCCCTTGAAGTGGAAGTTGCCCGATGACAACTGGTTCACGCCCCCGTCAATTCCTTGCAGAAATCAATGTCATTCCTCTGGTCGATGTAGTATTAGTCTTGCTGGTGATTTTCATGGTCACGGCCCCAATGTTGCATAGAGGGTTGGATATCAATTTACCAACATCGGCAGCTAATAATATAAAGGCCGAAGAGCGTTTGATAGTCACCATCCAGAAAGATCACAGCTTATCGTTAGGAAATGATCCCATTAGCCTAGTAGATTTGAGATCGAAGCTACAAAGCGCCAAAGCTTCCAACCCTCTCGTTTCCGTCTATTTACGTGCAGACCAAACGGTGCCCTACGGAACCGTGGTGCAAATCATGGATGAAGTGAAGGGTGCCAAAATCGAACGCCTTGGTATGGTCACAGGACCAAAAATAGAAATCATCGAAGCCGACGCTATCGGAGTCTCCCCCTAAATTTCCGTTTCATGGAACATGCTGCACCCCCAAGCCTTATCTCTCTTGGGCTCACGGCTGACGTTTCTTTAGAAGGATCATCACTCCGTCGGGGCCTGGTGGCCTCTTGCGTCCTTCATGTTCTTGTGATCGCTTGCGTTATGTTTTTACAGCTTCAAACAGTGAAAGAGCGTCCTTTCCGAGCCATTGATGTGGCGTTGATTTCCTTGCCAGCAATCCCAACAGCTACACCAAACCCCACTCCTGCGCCCACAAAAAAAGCTGCTGAAGCACAACCGACGAAAAAAGTCGAACCACCTTCACCGGCACCACAACCCCTTGCGTCACCAGTTGAAAATACGCTTCCTCCGCTATCAACTGAAACGGCTTCTGAACGATTATCCGAATCTTTAGGTGGAGCAATCAATTCTATCGTCGTGCCTCAAAAACATGAAGTGCCAGCATCGGCCACTCCACCCCAAGAACCAAAGCCTCAGCCATCTGAAGACCAACCACCCTTGATTGCAAACCTTCGATTGCCATCAGCGCCTCCAACGATTTCTCGACCTACACGCTTAGAACCGGCAACCCCTGTAAACATTCCTTCAAGGGCGAAGCCCACTCCAACCCCTGTACCAACAAAGGATCAGGCACAACCAAAGCCGGAATCTCTCCCATCTACTCGCCCAGCGCCAACAGTGCAACTGGCAATGAAACCGGCACCGGCCATTCCATCATTAAGCGAAGTCACGCCATTCAAGCAGTCTCTGGAAACACCAACATCCAAGAGCCAACCGTCTCCCAAAATAGAGGACATACTGAAACTCAGCCGCCCAAACCTTCAAATGCCTGTTCCTACCCCTAAGATTCCCCAAAAATCTCGTAAACCGTTGACGCAACAGCCACCACCCACACCATCGCCCACACCACGAGTCTCGGCTCCAGAAATAAGGGATATGCCTCAACCAACACAACCTCAATCCTCAAGACCCGCGCCACCGAATTTGTCGGAGACGGTAAAGAAATTAATGGAGGGACTCAAATCCACAACGCGTACACCGGTGCCCCAACCGGTGCCTTATCAACAATCCCAACCATCCTTAACGATCCCTCCCGTGGCCAAGCCTCTTCCATCGGCAATAGATACCCGCATTGCGAAATTGTCTATACCGGAGGTAGCCCCGGTCGAATCAATTAAACAACGATTAGATCAAATCCAAGTGCAAGCCTTATCTGACACTGACGACACCTTGACCTCTCAACAATCTCCTGGCGAAAATCGCTATTTCGCCATCATAAAAAAAGCCATCGACAGCCATTGGACAAACCCTGAGGTTCCAATAACCAATAAGAAAGTCATCATAACCTTTCGCGTAGAAAAGTCCGGCGAAATTTCGAGAGTTCATGTGGAGCAGAGCTCTGGGAACAGCTATTATGATTCGACGATTTTAGGAGCCATAAACAAAGCGAATCCCTTACCAAAGTTTCCTTCCGACCTTCAGAAATCATTTTTGGACATTAAGTTTTTATTTACAATGCCTGAACAATAAGGATGTCTTGCTTTATGAATAAATCCTGGACTTTGTGCATTCTGGCTTTGTTACTGCTTGACCTATGCCCGCATTCTTTAGCTTTCGGGGAAGACGCCATCCTTGAAGTCACCCGTTCAGAATTTCAAAAGATTCCTATCTGGGTCATGGGATTTTCTCCCGTACAACAAGACAGCAAAATTTCAGAACAGAGCGATACCCGTGTTCGGTCTATCTTGAAAGACGATCTGACGCGCTCACAGATCTTTACCGTCGCAGACTTTCCACCAACCCAAGGATCCTTTTCCGAGAATACCTGCGTGAGTCTTTCTCCCAACCTGGGAACCCATTACCAACAAGTCACCGTATCCACTTGGGGGAGAATGGGTGTGGGTGGCACATCAACCGGCGTCCAGGGGCTGATCTTTGACGCTTGCGCCTTTGATCCAGGTCATCAAGATGCGTTGACAGGCAAACGGTATTTCTCTCTCAAAACCACGGATGCACTCATCCGCTTGATGGCTCATCGGTGGGCAGACGAGCTCGTCTATCGCTACACAGGAGAACAGGGCATTGCCAGGACCAAGATTGCCTTTGTTGGAGAAAAGGAGAACGGACGCGAACTGTTTGTGATGGATTATGACGGGTATGATCCGCAGCAAGTGACGGCAGATGGGTATCTTAACCTGATGCCGACATGGTCCCCAGACCGCAAATCCCTTATTTACACCGCCTATCGAGACCGCAAACAGCAAATTATGAAACGGGAACTGGCAACCGGTCGCGAGGAAATACTCGTGTCCCCGGCCAGCCTGAACATCACCGCCACCTTTGCTCCAGATGGCCAATCGATTACCTATGCCGCCGCTCAAGACGGGAATTCTGACATCTACCAGATAGCATTGGACAGTAGTAGCCCCAAGCAGTTAACCTCTCACCATAGCGCAGATCTGTCCCCGTCATGGTCGCCTGACGGGCGGCATTTGGCCTTCACGTCTGATCGCGGAGGCCGCCCCCAAATTTACATTATGGATGCGGATGGCTCCAACGCCAGGCGCCTCACCTACGATGGAGATTACAACGCCGCTCCCGCATGGTCTCCCAAGGGAGATTGGATCGTCTATGTCTGTCGGGTACCCGGGGAAGGATTTAAACTCTGTCGTATTAGCCCTAACGGGGAACAACGCAGCCAGATTACCAAAGGCAATAGTATTGACGACTCGCCTTCATGGGCTCCAAATGGTCGACATCTCGTCTTCAGCTCAATTAGAAGAGGAGAAAGTCAGTTATATATCATCACGGGGGAGGGCGCGGGATTAGAGAAAATTTCATCGGTGGGCGCGCATCTGAGCTCACCTGCTTGGTCACCATATCAACCTTAAGCTCAAGAGAACCAACTCTGATATTTCATCAAAGGAGTCGCCGTATGCATCCAGTCATTCACATCCTCTCACTCATTAGTCTTATCACCCTGACTCTTGGCGGCCTCACGGGGTGCGGGGAAAAACGCGTTCATGTCGCCACAATGTCTGGAGCTCCAGGCGCCCCCCAAACCGCCTTACCACAAATAGAGGAGAGCTCGCCCGCTCAAATATCAGGCCTCACGAATGCATCGGTCGATGAATCGGATCTTTCGTCTCAGACTCCTGATAGCGAAGCCGTTTCACCGGAACCGATAGCATCCGCAATAAATAACGAACCCGTCAACTTCGCGCATGAACCCACCACCCCCAACCAGGAAGGATTGTCAGATTCCTCTCTGGCCGATACCGTAACGTCCACATCAGAACCTGATCTGTCTAATACGCTGGCGTCCGCTTCGGAATCTGGATTGTCCGGCAATGATGATTCAGTTGCTCCCTTGAGCGAAGGGCAAGACATTTCCTCGCAATCCAGCTCATTTCCGGGAGGCCACACCAGTCACTCCCTAGCCAACATCGAAGACTATCAAGAACCAGTCACCGCCCAACATTCAGACCCAACGCCCTCTCCGCTTTCTCAGGATTTTTCAGCCGACCTGCAGGATTCTCTTTCGGGAGAAAACATTGAGCCGGTTCCCGAAACGCTTCAAATCGCCACAATCGAACCCGCAAATAGCTTGCAAGACCAGATAAACAGAATCAAAGAAGAAGAATTTGCAAAAACAGCCAGCTTGGAAGATGTCTTCTTTGAATTTGACAGCTGGGCCCTCACCCAAGAAGGCCAACTTTCACTCAATCGTGACCTGGGAAGGATCGAGCAAGATCCTTCCTCCAATCTCATTATTGAAGGGCATGCCGACCAACGTGGCACACAAGCCTACAATATGGTCTTGGCAAAACGACGGGCTGCTGCCATCCAAGACTATCTGAAACAAGCAGGCGTTGATCCTTCTCGCCTGACCATTATCTCCTACGGAAAAGATAAGCCTTTTTGTCAGGACGCCACAGAAGTCTGCTACCAGCTCAACCGGCGGGGGCATCTTCTTATAAAAAATCCGTAGATTGTAACAGTTGACCACAATGACATGGAGGATGAACGACACTGTGAAACATGGAGGGAAGGCAAATTCCGCCTATAAATGGATGATCATTGGTTGTGTGTCAGGAGCCTTGGGAACCGGATGCGTGGCGCAACAAGCCGACTTGGCACGAATCCAAAAAGATCTTGATCAGCAAATTACTCAAATTCGCACGGAGAAGAAAGCGCTTGCGGAGGAAATAGGAGCAGCCCGCGCAGCCATTGCTGAATCGCAAGAGTTACTCTCAGCACAAAAAACCGACATAAAGAAAATGCAAAGTGATTTGGCTCCACGAGTAGACCTGGCTCAATTGAACCAGAAAATCAAGCTGATGAGTGAGAAGGATTTACCCAGCCTGTATGGGAATTTTGAGAACGTGGAGAAAAAGATCTCGGATTTGCAAAATGCCTTCGATTCCCAAGAGATAAAAAATTCAACCTCGGCTGAAACGCTCAAAACCGATATCCAATCCATCCAAACCACCACACAAGCGCATGGGGAAGAGCTCCAAGCCACCAAAGCACAAACTGCTGCACTGGCACAGCAAATTGATGAAAACAACCAATCGCTTAATACACAATTGACGGATTTTCAGGTTGCCTTCGGCCAATTCAAAAGTGCTTTGACCGACCTGGGCACAGAACTACAGACCGAAAATCAACGGGCATCCGCTGCCGAAGCGCAATTGGCAACAGAAATCAGCAACCACGCTCAACAAGTCTCAACAGATTTGGCGACTCAACAACAAGCCCAACAGGCTCTTGCGGGTGACCAGTCGCAATCGATGCTCCAGCTTCAGGACACCGTCATGGAATCCACGACACTTTTAGGCACTCGACTTGATGAACAAGCCACGCACCATACGGAACTCCAACAGCAGGTGACCTCACTCCAAGCCAAGCTGAATGCCGACACGCAAGCTCTACGTAACTTTTTGGACCAAGACGTGAAAACCTCTATGAACCAAATGGTCACTGATCTGGATGCTCGCCAACGCCCTGTACTTGAACGTCTAAATGCCCTGCAATCTGACGTAGAGGCCTTGGGCATCCATATCCAAGCCGATGCCACACAAGTCCAAGAGCTTTCGAACTCGGTCGTGAAGCTCCGCGAAGCCCAAGACGTCATGGGAAGTTTGCTAGGAAAACGTGGTGATGAGATTATTCAACAAGCCGGACGTTTGTCAGAACGGATGAACACCGTTGAATCGCACCAAACCGCATTGACCGACCAACTCCAAGCCAATACAAAAAAGACGTCCGCTCATTTAACCGAAGTCAACGCCAGCCTAACGTCAATAGCTCAGAATTTGGATCAAGCCACACAATCACTCACGCAACGCCTCACGGAACAAGAAAAGACCTTGGCTACTCTCAACAAAGCTATTCAGCAATTTCAACCACTCAAAGCTGAAACACAACGCCAAATTCAACAAATGCAAGCCGCGAGTCAGCTCACCGACCAGCTTCACCAAAACGTTGAACAGATCAGTCGGCGTCTTCAAGATTTGGAAATCCACCAATCAACACTCGTCGGGAAACTTGACTCTGACGCACAGACCACGACAACTCACCTGCAAGAAGTCAATCAGGGCATCCAGTCAGTGGCCCAAACGCTAGAAAATGTGAGCGCAAAGTTGAATGCACGCATTTCCAATCAAGAGCAGCAACTGAATCGTGCCGTGACCACGGTTCAACGCGTGCAAGAGAGTGCGAATACCACTCAAACAAATGCCCAACACCTGAATGATTTAACAGAAACTATGAATCAATTACAGGAGGTTATTACCACGATTGGCACAAAGTTGGGAGAACGCGTGGATGAGCACGAAGATCGGCTTGGCCAATTAGCTCAACGTGTCAACCAATTGCAAGGGACAAAATCGAAAAAATAACCACCTGTCGGGGGGGCACGTTGCTAAAAGACAGAGCCAATTCCCCATGATTAGGCCTTTTCTGATCATCCATCACTTGGTAGAATATAGTCTCATAACATTTTAAACGTGTAGCCCGGTCAAACCAACTATGATTCGCACAGATATTTATATTGTTTCTCTGTTGGCCATTTTATTGGGAGGAGGATGCGCGACTGAACCCGACCTCACTGACATACAGCAACAGGTTCAGACGCTCACACTTCAACAGGAAACCACACAGCAACAGGAAAAACTGTCCCGTGATCGTCTCTCAGCTATTGAATCTCAGCTTGATGAACACGACTTCCTGGTAGGAGAATTAATTAAAACCGAAGAAGAAGCCAATTTAGACACCCGTCATCTGCTGGAAAAACTTGAACGGACTAGCTCCATGCTCAGAGAGCAAATTGAGCAAACCCGTGCATCAACACAGCGCCGGGATCAGGATTTATCTATTCGAGTTAAAGCCATAGAATCCCGCATTGACAATATCATTCATCGCCCGCGTTCAGAAGCGTCGCAAATTAAAACACCTGAGACTCCACTTCCTCAGTCACCGATAGAGGAAAAGAGTCCCACACCGCCATCCTCTACCACCAAATCCACGCCAAGTGAAGCGGAAGTGGAGAATGAAGCCTCAGCCTTTCGATCAGCTTACAAAGGCTATCTCAACGGCAACTACGACCGGGCTTCCACCGAATTCCAACGGTTTGTGAAACACTATCCCTCGACGACATTAACACCCCAGGCCTTTTACTACCTTGGGCAATCACTCTATGCACAAAAACACTATGATCCAGCTGAAAAGGCTCTTCAGCACATCGTCAATGACTACCCCAACAACAAATACCGAAGCCAAGCCCTCTATAAGCTTGGTCAGATCAAGATCGAAACCGACCAACCGTCCGAAGCCCAGAAACTCTGGAACCAAGTGATCCTGGACTACCCTGAATCTCCTGAGGCGAACAACGCCAAGGAACAATTAAAACAAGCCGGGCTGTCTTGATTGGTGCCATGAGTTTCTTCGATTGTTCACTTACACCACCCATTTCCTGTTGAACACATTCCATGCTTCCTCTCGTGACTGGAAAAATTCATGTCCTTCCAGATGTTGTGTCGTGTCGAATTGCAGCGGGTGAGGTCGTCGAGCGGCCTGCGTCCGTGGTCAAAGAACTCATCGACAATAGCCTCGATGCCGCCAGTTCGCTCATCTCCATTGAAGTAGAAGAAGGTGGCCGAGGCCTCATCCGTGTCACAGATAATGGCATGGGGATGAATCGTGAGGATGCCCAACTGGCCTCCCAGCGATTTGCCACCAGCAAGCTTCACGCAGAAGAGGATCTCTTTACACTCACCACATTAGGATTTCGTGGAGAAGCACTCCCCAGCATTGCCTCAGTGTCTCGATTTAGCCTGAAAACCATCCAATCCGACTCGCTGGTAGGCACTGAGATTTATTCTGAAGGAGGCGTAGCCTGGGGTGTACAGGAGTATGCTGGTGCCCCCGGCACTCAAGTGGAAGTTCGGGATCTCTTTTTCAATACGCCTGGGCGACTGAAATTTTTAAAAACCGTCTCGACCGAATTTTCTAAAATCTCCTATACGGTCCAACAAGCCGCGACTATTAACCCCCAGATTCATTTTCGACTCTTACATCATAGCCATAAGATTTTAGATTACCCCGGAGTCTCCACATTACAGGATCGCCTCGTTCAAATGTATGGACCCACATTCCTTGAACGCTTCCTCCCCCTCAACCAAACTACGGGCCCATTCCAGGTTACCGGGTTTACGGTCAGCCCTCACCATGCAAAAACGACTCGAACCCCACAGGAAATTTTCGTCAACGGCCGACCGATTAAAAATACGACCATCGCCCATGCGATTTACGAGGGCTATAAATCTTTTCTTCCAAAAGGGAAACATCCCCAGTTTATTGTGTGTCTTCAACTCGATCCTCAGACGCTGGATATCAATGTACATCCCACAAAGCGAGAAGTGCGCTTTTCTCACCCTGAAATGCTGCATTCAGGAATATTCCACGCCATCAAGCGGATTTTCGTGGAAGGCTCTTCCTTCGACCGTGCAGCTGCCGACCGAGTGCATGGAGACTTCCCCGCTCAACCCCCTATCCCGTCAGCCAAACCGACCGTGCAATCGTTAGCAGTCGCCCAGGAGACCCCCTCACGCTTTTCCCCCGAAAGAGGATTCAATCGGTCCACACATTTATCCCTCTTTGCTCAAGAACCTCCATCGACCTATACAGCAACACGCCAACAGGAATTTCACGTAATCCCCCTTGGACAGATTCAGCAGACCTACCTCGTGGGACGCATCAACCAGGATCTTTATATTATTGATCAACACACCGCCCACGAGAGGGTCCTCTTTGAACGCCTTCTTCAAGCATGGACCCAAAAGGACCTTCTCCAGCAAGGACTGCTCATTCCTGAGCCAAT
>JAOUNC010000243.1 GCA_029881175.1 Nitrospirota bacterium
TTGTTTAATTGATTCTGGCGTCCAACCCAACATAATTCACCCGTCTTCCTTATGCGGTTCCTTGGTGAGGTGTGTTGGGGGTGGCTTCGGGTGTCGGCTCTTCGTTTCGCATCTGGCCGAATTGCAAATCTTGCATCGCGCCAGCTCCAATTGAATGTCCGCAACACCTGACTTCCTGAAATCCTTCTCCCCCACCCATCACCATCAAGCGCAAACCGCAAGAATCGGTCGCCACTTTTTTTTCATCAATGGGCATCCCGGGGAGAAGCCGCCCCTTTTTCCGGCCTCGCCCCTGGTTTAATGAAGGCACCACATCTTCTTCAGTCAATTCATGCCCGCAACAGAGAATTTTTTCAAACCCTTCTCCCCCGCTCATCACCTTAAGTAATAAGCCGCAGGAATTTGGGTATCGCTTGTGTTCATCAATAATGTCACCTTTTTTCAAGGCCATCACCGCTCTCCTTTAAGTGAAAGGTTATTGGGCAGTAGCGATCGGAACATGTCGATGAGAAAAGATTGATCAGCAAATGTTTCAAAAATTCTGGATGGTAGCTAAACAAATTGTCACGGGAAATGTCCAGGAATGGGGAAAGATCACCCCTTGGGGGCGGGGGCTTAGGCGATGGGATTTGTTTGATTCATGATGCTGGCAAGCACCTGACGATGGGAAGCCGTGCCCACAGTGCGGGAAATCGTTGAAAGGTCAATAGGGTGATACGGGTAGACAAATTGCTGTTTCACGGCATGAATTCTCCCTAAACTGGCTTCGATCTGAGTGGGGGTGAGCTCTTGAGAGGCCACAGCTCTGCGCAGAGCTTCAACGGTGTCTGTCGCAAGCAGGCGGCTTTTGCAAATAAGCAGCATATCCGCACCGGCTTGCAACGAACGGATGGCGGCATCACCTACGGCTGCATGGTCTAAAATCGCGCGCATTTCCAAATCGTCACTCACAATCACACCGGAAAATCCCAGCTCCTGACGCAGCAGCCCAGATAAAATTGTTGAAGAAAGCGTGGCAGGGTAGGTGGGGTCTAGCGCCGGGTAGTGAACATGAGCGGTCATGATGGCGTGAAGGCCGCGTTCAATGGCATAGCGAAAGGGCTTGAGTTCAATGGTTTCCAAGCGTTGGCGGGTAGCCTGTACGGTGGGTAGTTCGAGATGCGAATCCGTGCTGGTATCCCCATGTCCGGGGAAATGTTTTCCGCAGGCCAGGACGCGATGGTCCTGGAGTCCGGCAATGGTGGCGGCGCCCATCTGACACACCCGTTCAGGCTCCGTTCCAAAGGCACGATTCCCAATGATGGGATTGGCTGGATTGGTGTGAATATCCAGTACCGGGGCCATATTCATGTTTATGCCCACACTTCGTAATTCTTTGGCAGTGACAGCGGCGGCTTGATAGGCCAGTTCGGTGGAGCCTGATTGAGCGACAGTGGCCGCCGGAGGAAAAATCGTAAAATCAGACGGGAGACGTGAGACCCGCCCTCCCTCTTGATCAATCGCAATTAGTAAAGGAGTCTCGCCGGCGAGGGCTTGTAAATCATTTGTGAGCTTGGCAATTTGTTCAGGGTTGACCAAATTACGTGAAAAGAGGATGACGCCGCCTGGTCGATAGTCCTGCATCCAGGCTCGAAGATCCGGAGTTACCTCCGTCTCTTCGAACCCGATCATGCACAATTGCCCGATGTGATCTGTGAGATTCACCAAGCCTCGATGCTTATGAACCGCTGGCGCGATTGATCAGATATTGAAGCAATAACCGTGTGCCTGTCCCGGATGGGCCTTTCGGAATGCAGGGTCGTTCCGATGTGCTCCAATCAGTGCTTGCAATATCTAAATGTACCCAGGGATGATCGCCGACAAATTTACTGAGGAAGAGGGCCGCGGTAATCATGCCGCCTCCCCGCCCGCCAATATTACGCATATCCGCCACGTCGCTTTTGAGCTGTTCGAAATATTCGTCCCAGAGGGGCATTTCCCACACGCGTTCTCCAGAATCCATGCCGGCCCTCTGTACGGCGGCTTTTAGTGCATCATCATTGCCGAGCATGCCGATGGCAAATTGACCCAAGGCCACCGCGCAGGCGCCAGTTAAGGTGGCCACATCAATCACGCAAGCGGGTTTCAGTCGAGAGGCATAGGCTAAGCCGTCCGCCAAAATGAGCCGCCCTTCCGCGTCGGTGTTTTGCACCTCGACGGTTTTTCCGGAAAGCATGGTAAGAATATCCCCCGGTTTCGTGGCGCGTCCTCCTGGCATATTTTCGGTAACGGGAAGGAGTCCGGTCACATTCATGGGGAGTTTCAACCGAGAGACGCCACGGATGGCTGCCAAAACCTCGGCGCCACCGGTCATATCGGCTTTCATCTGTTCCATATTTTCTGACGGTTTCAAGGAGATCCCACCGGAATCGAAGGTCACGGTTTTTCCGACTAAGACGACAGGCCGTTGGGTCTTGGGACCGCCGGAATATTCCAAAATGATAAAATGCGGGGGTTCAATGCTGCCTTGCGCCACACCGAGTACCCCCCCCATGCCCAGTTTTTTCATGTGCTGGCGGTCTAAGACTTTCAGGCGAATTTTCGATTCTTTGGCAATCGTTTTCGCTTCCGCCACGACGCGCGAAGGTTTCATGATATTGGCGGGATGATTGCTCATGTCGCGGACGAAGCACGTCGCTTCCCCGAGTATTTGCCCACGCTTCGCTGCTGCGTTGATGGTTGTCTGGCTTGCCGAGGTGGGCGCCAACAACGTACAAGACTGTAAAATTTTCTTGTCTTCCGATTGATCCGTGCGATATTCCGTGAAACGGTAATCTCCCAAAATTACACCTTCCACCATCGCTTGAGCCACCGTATCGAGGTGACCGATAGTCTTAGGCACATCGGGCATCACACAAGCCATGCCTTTGGCATTCACTTTCCTGGCTTGTTTCACGGCGGTACCCATGGCTTGCCGCATATGCTCCAGCGTGAGGGTTTCCCGAGTTCCGAGTCCTACCAGCAGGAGACGTTTTGCTGAGAGTTTGCCATTTATATGTATCAAAGTGGTCTGGTTCGCCTTCCCGGAAAATTCACCACTTTCCCGGACGTCGCTCAATTGGCCGCCCAATTTTTTGTCTACTGGGTCTATAGCTTTACTCCAGGTCTTTTCTTTTTCAAAGCATAAGCAGACCAACAAATCCGTTGTGACCGTGGTAGCTTCCCCACTCTTCACCAGAATATTCATACGCCTCCTTCGAATAATTGAAAATGTGTTCTACAGTAATGTGGTCAACCGTACTGTCACTATTCTATTCTACACGCCTCGGGTTTCCGGATTCCAAATGAGCTTATGTAATTGTACTTGTAAGCGAACGGGAAGTCGGTCACTCAAAATCCATTCGGCCAACGGCTGCAAGTCAAGAAAACTAAAAACAGGGCTAAATAACACCGCGCATCGTTTCCCCAAGTCGTATTCTTTCACAATGCTTCTTGCCCATTCATAGTCAGAGCGATCGATGAGCACAAATTTCACTTCATCCTTTTGTGAGAGGTGCTCCATATTGGCCCACCGCATTCGATCGGCCATGCCACTGCCGGGGCATTTGGCGTCCATAATGATGGACACGCGAGGATCAATCGCTGAAATATCAAAAGCCCCACTGGTTTCCAACATGACCTGAAGGCCAGCGTCACATAGTTTCGTTAACAATACCAGAGCTCCTGGTTGATGCAACGGTTCCCCGCCGGTGACTTCCACCAATGGGCAGCCATAGGCTTGTACCCGGTCCAAAATGGCATCTATCCCGATCGGCTCTCCACCGTAAAAGGCATATTCCGTATCGCACCAGGTGCAGCGGAGCGGGCAACCCGTTAAGCGGACAAACACACAGGGCTGTCCCACGCGAGTGGATTCGCCTTGAATGCTGTGAAAAATTTCTGTGATCTGAAGCGTTTGAGGTGTGTGCATCATAGAGAGTGGCCCCAATGGTGTGGGCCAGAATTGTCCCGAATCGACCTGACGTACGGAAAAAGAATCAACAACGTCGGGATGGTGTCAAGGCTACGCCCATTGTGCCACGGGCCACCCGTGGTGGTGGGCAATACGGGCCATGCCGCGAATCGGATTCACCACAAAGGGATATCCAACCAATTGTAACGCTTGTAAGTCACCGGGGCTGTCGCCATAGGCATAACTTCGACTCAAATCCAGATTATAGTGGGTCGCCAGTCGCTCGATATACCGTCCTTTCCCTTCACCATAAGGCAAGGGCGCGCGCACGCGGCCAGTATAGAGATCGGATTGAATGTCTAACTTCGCCCCAAAAACCAATGACACACCCAATTTCTCGGCCACTGGCTTCACCAGACATTCAGGCGATCCACTGATAATGGCGATAAGATGCCCGGCATTTTTGTGATGGTCCAGACGGTCTAGGGCTTGTGTGGCTATTCGTGGCCACACACAGACCTCCACATATTCCTGAGCCAGTTGTTCAATGTGGGAGACGTCCTGTCCGAGAAGATAGGGCTTATGCCGTCGGAGCGAGCCAAGGGAAAGGGGTGGCATGTGTCGAAGGGCATGCCGAACGCTCATCCATATTTCTGGCCATCCGACCAGGCCCTCCTGCCACAAAGACCGAAAAAACCCAATTTCAATGGAAGGTCCCGGTATCAACGTATTATCCATATCGAAAAATGCGCCAACCTGTTGAGTAAGGGGGAGCGGTGCAGGAGCTGAAGCGGCCATAGTCATGAATGAGTTTGAACGAGAGTGAACCATCCGTGCTGGGTTGAGGGCGATTCTACCCGCCATGCCATGCGTTGACAAGGACGACGGGAGGTTTCATAATCGTCTGCACGAGTGCCGAAGTGGTGGAATGGCAGACACGCACGTTTGAGGGGCGTGTGGGGAAACCCATGCGGGTTCAAGTCCCGCCTTCGGCACCAAATAGTCCTACCGACCGCATAGATTTCTCTTCATCAGAAAACCTAACTGTTTCTTAAAGTAGGAAAGCCGAAGCCTGAGCTACGGCCCTGAGAAGGGTATTCCAGGTTTCTGTCCGCTATTCTCGCTAGAGCAACAATATTCATTTATAGGACATTGAAGCGGGAGGAGCACTCGTTTTT
>JAOUNC010000244.1 GCA_029881175.1 Nitrospirota bacterium
AAACCCATACAACACACTTGTAGGTTCATCGTTTCCAGCGTGTGGTGCCATCGGGTCGGTCTTCGAGGATTATTCCTTGTTCGGCTAGTTCTTTTCTGATGGTATCAGCGGTAGAAAAATCTTTCTGAGCACGGGCTTCATTACGAAGCTGGATTTGTTGTTCAATCCATTCTTCTGTTGGGTCTACTAATTTAATGGTAAGCGAAACTTTGCTAGTATGTTCAATCGTACTTTTAACAGTAGGAACTATTCCAAACTTCCAATCCCTTAAATCTATTTGAAAAATTCCTAGCGGTTCTCCATATTTTTTGAAAATTTCTAGGATTTTTCCTTTTGTCTCTTTCGACACCCCCTTCACTAATAATTTATTTATTTCTCCACGAAGTTGGTGAAAGACGGCCAACGCCTTGGGACTATTGAAATCATCATCCATGCTCTCGTGAAATTTATGCGAAAACTGCTTGAGGATCGACTCCAAATCTCCTTCACCTGCAGGCTGTTCCTGAACTCCTGGCTCTTCTAAACGCTGGATTAATCCATAAATAGTATCCATCGCCGATTTGGCTTCAGGAAGAGATTGTTCAGAAAAGTTCAGATCGCTTCGATAATGGGTGGATAAGAGGTAATAGCGCAGGCACTCACCGATTATCGCTTCAGAATCGGAAACGGAAGATTTATCTAAAATTTCTCGGATGGTGAAAAAATTGCCAAGCGACTTAGACATTTTTTCTTTGTCGACGGTCACAAACCCGTTATGTACCCAATAGCGGGCAAATTCTTTTCCGGTATAAGCACAAGATTGAGCGATTTCATTTTCATGATGCGGGAAGATGAGATCCTTTCCACCTCCATGAATATCAAAAGTAGGACCTAACTCAGCTACCGACATCGCGGAACATTCGATGTGCCAACCGGGACGGCCCTTTCCCCAAGGGCTGTCCCATCCAGGCTCTCCTTGCTTTGCGGCCTTCCACAAGGCAAAGTCCATTGGATCTTGTTTCCTTGTATCCACCTCAACTCTCGCACCAGCCTGTAGCTCTTCTAGATTTTTCCCGGATAGTTGGCCATAAAGAGCGAACTTCTTTACAGAAAAATACACATCGCCTTCTAGCTGATAAGCTATGCCATTTTTCTCTAAGCCTTCGATCATGTTGAGAATATCCTGCATATGTTCGGTAGCTCGAGGCTCTGCAGTGGGTTTGGTAATGCCCAATGCTCCCATATCTCGGTAAAAATTTTGAATATAGCGTTCGCTGATGTCATGCCAGGGGACATCTTCTTGTTTGGCACGATTTAATATTTTGTCATCGATATCAGTGAAATTCCTCACATATTTCACTTGGTAGCCAGCAAATTCAAAATAGCGTCGGATCATGTCGAAAGTCAGTGCACTTCGAGCATGGCCTAGATGGCAATCATCATAGACGGTCACGCCGCAGACGTACATGCTGACTTGCCCCGGGATCAACGGGACGAATACATCCTTTTTCTTGGTCTTGGTGTTATAGAGAACAATCGACATGGTTTACAGCTCTCCCGTAAAAGTCTTTTGGCTGAGTTTCTGCCCCTGATGTTTCACGATCCAAAAACCTAGGACCAGGAGAACAATGAATATGATAGAGAAGAGATTGAAATACTTTTCGATGATGTCTTTCATCCATGGGCCGAAGAATTGGATGGCACCCGCCACCAGAAAAAAACGTCCGCCTCGGCTAACGATGGAGGCCACCATAAAGGTTTTGAAATCCACATAAAAGGCTCCGGCCCCTATTGTGAAGATTTTATAAGGAATTGGGGTAAATCCGGCAATAAGAATCGCCCAGCCTTCATAACGTTGAAAATACTGATGCACAAGATCCATGCGATCTTGTCCCATGATTTTTTTCAAAACGGGCCGCCCACCATACCACCCAATCCCATAGCCCAAAGCTCCCCCGACGACCGACCCAACTGTGGCCACCGTCGCATACCACCAGGCATTTCCAGGATTGCCCAAGGTGAGGGCTATCAATAACACATCAGGGGGAAGGGGGAAAAAAGAAGATTCGGCCAAGGCCAAGCTAAAAAGAGCCGGAATGCCATAAGGCGAATCGGCCCAGGAGAGCATCCAGTCATATAGTTGTTTAGCCCATTCCATATATTTGGAGAGAAATGCCTGGTGAATGATTGTCTAAAATCCCTACCTTGCAGCCTTGTCTATGTTCACTTTAGCCCCTGGGCGAAGGGAGGAAACCGCAGGGGCTTTCGCTTGAGAAAGACTTTTCTCCCAACTCTTCAGTCGATTGAGCGCGGCATAATTCGTTAAATCCAAATGCAAGGGGGTCACGGAAACCTTTTTCATTTCCACGGCGTCATGATCTGACGGTTTTTCACGAGCCCACGATTGTCGTTCACCTGCAATCCAATAATACACGCCTCCTCTAGGGTCGACCTTCTCTACTACCGGATCATGGTAGCGACGTTGGCTCAAACTAGTGAATTGAATACCAGCTATATTCTCTTTTTTCGCACCTGGGACATTCACATTGAGAACCGTTCCTTCGGGCAAGCCAGACTTCAAAATTCTCTCAGCCAGGCGTAACGCGAAATGCCCCGCTACGGCATAGGAGGCTTTCGAGCAATCTTCCAAGGAAATCGCTATGGACGGAATTCCATGGAGCATGCCTTCCAAGGCCCCAGCGACCGTGCCAGAATTCGTGACGTCATCTCCAAGATTCCATCCTTTGTTGATCCCAGAGACCACCAATGTCGGCAAGGCCTCTTCCAGAAGTTTGCAAAGGGCTAACGTGACACAATCCGCCGGAGTCCCATTGACGGCGAACCACCGAGCCCGCATTTGCCGGAGACGCAATGGCTTATGCAAGGTCATCCCTCGTCCGACTGCATTTTGGGTTTTTTCTGGGGCCACCACCCACACTTCTCCCAAATTGGTCATGGCCTTGGCCAGAGCACGGATGCCAGGAGCATCAATACCATCATCGTTCGTGACAAGAATTCGTCTTGTTTTAGCAGAAAGCATAAGGTGCTGGGGGTTTGCGGAAGAAAGAGAAAAGCCCGCCCCAATAACTTTGGGACGGGCTTATCAATTTACTCAATTGGTGGACAATTGAGTTATATGCTTTTCATAAATTCTGCCACAGCCGCCGGATCTACCGCTCCCATAATTGCTGAAGGAGGAACAGTATTGGATTTTTTCCCGGTCAGACCACATTCTATTTCATCTGTAATCATTTCCACGGGCATGGACATCCCCCCATAGACATGTGGACCAGCCACAATCTTTGCGTTGGAGAATCCATAAATTGCGGTCGCCACATCTTTGGCCAACCATCCGATATAATTAAACTCGGGAATGACAATAAGCTTAGCTTTCGTACAAAGCTTCCTCAGTTCATTTGTTGGGAATGGTCGCAAGGAACGAATCTTGATCAATCCTGCCTTAATGCCTCTCTCCTTACATTGGCGCACCGCTTCACGGGATTGCGCTGCGGCACTGCCCGAAGCAATAAGGAGAACATCTGCTCCATCCACATCCTGTGCTTCTACCAATCCATCCATATATTGCTCAATATATTTCCTTGACCGTTCAACGCCAGCCCAAACTTCCTGCTGCCACACGGCGTGAATATTGTAGGCCATAAAATTCGATTTTTGAACTGGAGCATCACGGGACAATCGAGCCGGAGGATTTTCAGCATCTAACACAGGAACTGATCCTCGGTAAGGATCGCGAGCTGGTAACTTGAACCCCTTATCCGGCATCGAACAATATCCTCGAGCATGCGTCACAAAAAAACCATCACAGCAGACACCTACTGGAAGCGTCACATCATTTTTTTCGCTGATAATAAAGCCCTTCATAATAAAATCGAACAGGTCCTGTTGATTTTCAGCATGGAAGACCAACATTCCGCTATTCAAAAGATAGGCAATTTCAATATTATCCGGTTGGATAGCCAACGGAGCATTGACGACTCTGCATGTAAACATGCAAACGGCAGGAAGACGGTGGCCAGCCCACGACACGATTGGTTCAAGACCTCGTAATGTTCCAGGACCAGCTGTGGCAGTAAAGGCTCGAACACCTGCGCGGGAGGCCCCAGCAATTGCGGACATCACTCCATATTCTTCTTCGCCTCGATAGAACTCCTTCACATAACCTTCGCCATACAAGACCCCAATTAATTGCAATGTTTCACTTTGTGGGGTAATGGGGTAGGCCACGGACATATCGACATTTGAGCGCCTCACCGCTTCTTTTGCACATTCACTCCCCGTAATAAATTCCCGTTCACGAGGAGCCTCAAAAAACATATAATCAGGGGAAACTACCACCTGACGTTTGGCGTCCCCATGAGGGTCTTTTCTTCCGCTATCAGCCTTTGGTGCTGCGGGAGCACTCGTGATTGGATCACCTTGGGGATTGGTTTTAACTTCTGTTTCTAAACCTTCACTCATAACTTTATTCCCCTATTGCTAAAGTAAAATTTCAACAGTCACTTATGCTTCTTTTTGCATGTGCTCGGCTTTATGACCAAAGGCCGCCGCGTTTCCACTTGCAGGATCAACCGACAATCCAAAATCCAATGGATTGGTGTGGGTTTTGCCGTCATGAACTCTAGACTGTAGACCAGTAAAACGGACATTCTCGCCATTTTCTGACAATTTAATTCCCATTTCTTCCCGTACCCGTTTGAAGACAGCCGCAACACGTCGAATCTTTGCCGCATCAGAATCTCTTACGGTAAACATGGCATCCTCATGACCTTGTTCCGCACAGATAGCCGAAGTCCAGCAGTTGGTTCCAGCTCGAATCATTTTGAGAGTCAAATTAGCGTAGTGACAATGCACTCCGATAAAAATACAGGCCTCAATCTTATTCCCCCATATCGTCAGATTAGGATGATTCGGATTGATAACTTCTTCCGGCTCAACCTTAGGGTACTTGGGGCGATAATCCGGCATAGGGATGACAAGTACTTCAGGTAATTGGGCGGCTAGCTCTAATACAGCCCTAGCCTTATCCGCAGCATGATCATTCCAATTCCACAACACCAACGGACCAGGGAAAATGGTTGCATTTTTGCGCGTCAA
>JAOUNC010000246.1 GCA_029881175.1 Nitrospirota bacterium
TTCCAAATCGAAGAGCTCAACTTCATCGGTCGTTGTATCATGTTGCCCGGGTAGAAAATGGGTATCTGTTGGAATGAGAATGCCTTTCTGAGCCAACAATTGCCGAACCTGTGGTTTATTGGCCATCACAGCAAAGGCTCGTGCGTTTGAGATCCCATGGTTTCCACCACAGGCTCCACAATCCAACGCAGATTCGTAGGGGTTGTTGTCCGAGCTGCTGCCATGTGCACACATCAAGACGAGCCGGGCAAATGTTTTCGTGAAACCTAAAATCCTGAGAGCCGTCTCTACAAAGTGGGCCTGCTCAGTGACCGTAAACCCTGTTTGAGTGATTCGGTGCATCCGACGAGCCACGTCTCGCTCATGAAGATTAAAATCTCGATTTAGTACTTGAATAAATTGTTCAAGGTCAGAATCCGTCCACTGCAACAATCGAAACAGCTCTTCATTTTCATGGCTATCTGATTGAATTTGATTGAGCGCCAGCTTCCGCAGACGTTCAACCTGGTCATGAGGAACGGTGGTGCCCTCCCGACCATATCGTTCAATCAACAGTCGATAAATGTCTGCCCGGTGTTCTGACGCAACCATTTCCTGAGCCTCTTCCCGCCGGATTTTGTCCACGGTCAGTGTCGTGCCTATAGGAATAGCAAAACGCTCTTTCATCCATGAGATGGTGGATTTGAACCATTGAGGGTGCAACGTTTGGCCGAATAACTTGAAGCCAAAGAACCAACCAATCGCTTCCACCATGACATACGGCGTGATCACGTTTTCTTTCAAATCATGTAGCAGCGTATGGCCTGTCTTGGCGAGTTGCTGACGTGATAAAAATTTTTCTGCAGCCTGGCCTTGATATGCGCGAGGAATTTCCTTCACGATGTGCTTGGGCTTCAAAAGGACCGGGCATTGGTCTGTTTGCTGTTCGCTCGTAAACCCCTGATAGCATATGGGGACTCCAAAAAACCCGGCAAACCCAAGCGTTTCATTCCCACCGATTTCCTCGAAGTGTCTTCTAAAACCTTCCGAACGGACATCGATACAAAATATGGCCTGAGCTAGTGGCCTTGATTCTGGCGGCTGCTCCTCAAGCTCATCGCTCTTGACCAATTTCTGAAGGTTGGGAGAAATTTGTTTCACAAAACATTTGAGGTAACTGGATTCAAATGCCTTGAGCCAGATCGGTCCATGCTCCGATTCCGGGAACTGCTCGACCCAATCGAGCAGGGATTCTAATGTGTCAGGAGGACTCTTCAGTAAATCCTGTGGGGAGACCCCTAATGATTGGGCAAGATGCAACGCCATCAAGGTAGAGCCATCAATCTCTTGCTGCTGCCTGATACTTTCCCATCTGGACATCAATTCTGAATCGCATCGATCGAGGTCTTCAATCCTCAAGGGATCCTGTATGAACAAGGACAGATCCATGGGATCAATCATTTCCTCTGGCAGTCCTCGCGTTTGGTATTCTTTGTAGAGACCGTACCCAATAGGATGATTGTTCAGGTAAGACCAAATCGAATCATAGTTGCCGGGAATTGCCAGTTTGTCTCGGCATGCCAAGTCGACTAACTCCCGTTCATAAAAAAGTCGTACCGCCATATACTTCACGAGGTCAATTGGAAAAGCACGTTGCCAGTCATAGTCGGATTGCTCCGAGCGCCATTTAATAAATCCCGTCCATCCGGACAATTGGGCCAACTGTAACGTGAAATAGTCACTCCACAAAGCCTTGGGAATTGCTAACAGAGTTAAGCTTTCCAATACGGCATCTTCTGGTCGATCTGGCAAACTTTGGATTTTGGCTTTCCACTCCTGAATGCCCGACAATGGACCAGATGCATCTTCCTGTGCTAACTCTTTCCAACCCCCATAAAAAGTTTTCTGTCGCAAAGGCATGGACCAAGGGGCATGCCCTTCATCGAGAAAGCCTCCGCACCATTTGATGAGTTCGCAGTTAATTTGTTCCTGGACCTTGGTCCCAAGGGTTTGGTCGCACCACTCTCCAATTGTGTACTGTACCGCAAGCTCGTCTTGCTCCTGACCGGCATGACGACTTAAAGCATTCGTTGGTGCTTTTCTCTTCGAGAAATCCTGAATCTTCTCGACGAGATTTCTTACCTCTGATTGACTCAGTGATGGTTGCAAAATCGCGGAACTCACATCTGTATCGACTTTGCCGGTCCCGTGAATGAGGATGGCTCGCAAGACTTCCAGATGAGAAAACTTTCGATCACCAATGCTGACCATCGCATTCCGTGACACATCCTTTATCGCCTCATTAACGGACTCTTCAGATATTCGGCCTTGTGTATAGTAATTCCGGTATTCCTTATTAGAGAGATAGCCTTGACCTCCAAAAAATCGCTTACCTTGCTTGATGGCTTCATTAAACGACAAATGTTCCAACCCATGAAGTGGATTGTGATGGATAAAGGTTTTCATCGGCCAGTAATAAGAAATGGGTTCACCCGCAAGGTTCACGAGTGCTCGCAATTCCATCCGCTGGAAATCGTTTGGCACAACCTTTTCTTCAACGTCGAGCATAGGCATGGCGTGTAGTGAGCTGACCTCTTAAAAGGATTAAACAAACTGTTGCGCTAATAAACCACTCCACTATAGGTTGCACCTAATAGTAGGATCGATACAGCGACAATTTCCGCTATCCGCAAATCGGTATAAGACACGTTAGCGCGTGCCGTCCCAAAGGCGGTTTGATGAAGCATCTGTGAAAAATACCATCCACCCGCTAACCACACCACAAGAAACGTGAATAACATCATGACAATTTCTCTATGCTGCGTGACAACTGTTGGCATGGCCCTCAATCCTGAAAAAGTTGGAAACAATGGAAGGAACATGGCGAAACTCACAAGAAAAATCATCACCATTCCAAATCGAGGCATTGAAGAAGCAAGTCCTGGGAGCTTCCCAATGGTGTGCCAGGCATAGCGCTGTCGAACAAACGAAAACGCGATGCAGAGAGCACTCATGACGTACGCCACGGCTATACCAAAAGGAATCCCCCACCCGGGAAAGTTCGGGAACACGTCAAGCAGTCCCCAGATAAGCGCCACATGAGCCACGGTGGCAGAGGCCACGAATAGATTCCATTGTTGTTGTCCGAGACATATTAACGAAGCATAGACCGCGCTTACTAAGGCTAACAGGTGTAGAACAAAGAGCATCTCAACCGGCAAGGAGGAGTGAATCATCTGCAATTCAGCAAGCCCGATTGCCAGCCACACGACAATCCAAAAGCTCGAAAGTGTTCCTTTCGCATCTCCAACCGTTCCCATGAATGGGAGATGAAAAGGAGCCAGGGGCAAGAACGTCACAGCAAGCAAGAGACTGGAACAGGTGAACAAGGTTTGTCCACCGAAGACGGAGCCCAACGAGAGGATGCTGGCAGTAACAATCTGAAGAAGAATAATTCTTGTTCGAATGGAACGGTGGTTCTGGCGATTAAGAGAGAAGGCGACGTAACCTAAAAAACCACTAAGAAAAATCCTACTGACCAGTCCCTCGTTTAACAAAACACCTAAGCCCAGGCCTAGAACTATCATGATTGAAGCACCAAGAATTGAGGAATCTTTCGTTTCCCCATTCCCGAGAATGACACAAAAACCTGAGAGAAGAACAGCGGCGGCAAAAAGCATGATAGATGAGTCTGTCTCAAACGCAGACCTCATATAGACCAAGACTCCACCTAACACGCCAATCGTCATCAATCCTATAAACTGAAAGGGAATAGACGAGATTCGTGAGACCTTCCACACCATTCCCACAACGAGCGGAATAAGAGCGAGAACGACCGGAAGAGTATGTGCTAATTTCATCATGGTTATCGATGGTGTCTCAATAACGATGGGCTACTTTTTGAGCCCATTGCAATAGGGTTTTTCCCCACCGCATATACACAAGATCCACGTAGAACCGATTAAACAAAAGGATATACAGGTGTTTCCGAATGGCACTAAGCCAATTTGTATTCAAAATTGTTTGCCCCTTGGCATTGATATAGACAATAACCCAACCAAAAAGAATAAGTACGGTGGCCAGCAAGACAAGCGTATCAAACACTTGAGGATTGAGCGCCGCAGACATGAAAAATCCATCCGCCACACCTGGATCCGGATACAGGAAATGTGTGAATGCCTCGCCCGCCCACAGATAGATAAATCCGATGAAAAATAAAGTGCCAATCATTGCACTTGCAACTTTCCAGGAGGGGACTGCATGAAGACGATATAAGCTAAACATGGCCTGAGAAGCCGTCACCCAGCCGAAAAAGAGAAAAATGACGGCTCCATGCCCATCGTGCAGAGGGACATTCAACATGTCGTGCGCCACCATAAGAATGATAAGTGGCATAATCAACGTGACGATAAAACCCGTGACCCAGGTTAATTGAGTTGGAGCCCTCATGGGCTCCTGCGCGGACGAAAATGGGAACTTCGGCTCCTCCCGTGCTGCATGAATGCCCTGGCCAGCCCCCAAAAACAATGTCGCTTTAAAAAGACCGTGTGCGATTAAATGAAAGATGGCCAGCGCAAAGGCTCCCAGCCCACATTCCATAATCATGTATCCCATTTGTCCCATAGTGGAAAACCCCAAGGTTTTCTTGATGTCATTTTGCACCAGCATCATGGAGGCTCCAAGCAGAACCGTCAGGGCGCCAACGACAAAAACAATATGAAGTGTCGTTGGGGAGAGTGCATAGAAGGGTGCTAATCGATTCAATAAAAATCCACCTGCATTGATAATCCCTGCATGCATCAGGGCGGACACCGGGGTAGGCGAATCCATGGTGTCGGGTAACCACACGTGTAGAGGAAATTGAGCAGATTTGGCCATTGCGCCAACAAAAATGAATAAGGTGATCACCGAAGCTGCACTGACATCGAGTATATTTCCTGGCAATAACGAAATCATTTGAGGCTGTTCTGAAGCTCGTTGGAAAAGTTCCGCAAATTCAAGGGTGCCAAAGTACTTGAACGTCAGAAAGAGGCCGCAAAGAAAACTGACATCCCCAACCCGATGAACGAAAAAAGTTTTAAAGGCATTCTGATAGGCCGGAGGATGAG
>JAOUNC010000245.1 GCA_029881175.1 Nitrospirota bacterium
AGTTTGCGACGCTTCGGGTGAAGGATGCCATTTGTGATCGTTTTTTACGAGAGATGAAGAAACGTCCAGAAGTGGATAAGCGCAATCCCGATATTCAAATTGTGGTGTTTGTCGATGAGGATCAGGTGGTTTGGTATCTGGATACAACCGGCGCCCCGCTCTTTAAGCGTGGCTGGCGACAGGCTGCCGGCGAGGCTCCGTTGCGTGAGAATTTAGCCGCAGGCATTCTTCGTCTTTCAGGTTGGAGGAGTGAACAGGTGCTCCTTGATCCCATGTGCGGGTCAGGAACTATTTTGATTGAAGCCGCACTCATGGCCAAGGGCGTGGCACCTGGAGCCCGACGGGAATTTTCGTTCCGTCATTTGAGAAATTTTGATCGATCGGCTTGGGCCGAGATGCGACCTGACGTCCAACAGGGCCTTCCCAAAACCCCTCATCTGGAGTTGTTCGGTTGTGATCAGGATGCGCAGGCGTTATCCATGGCAAGAAGCAATCTGCAGTACGTGGGGTTAGGCGGAGTGCAGGTGACGCAGGGCGATGTCTTAGATGTGATGCCACCGGCGAGCACGGGCGTGATGATTACCAATCCACCCTATGGGGTTCGGATGGGAAGTCATGCGACCCTGGAAGACTGGTATCCGAAGTTTGGTGATGTGTTGAAGAAGCGGTTTGCAGGTTGGTCGGTGTATCTGCTGACTGCGGACTTTCGGTTGCCCAAGCTTATCCGGTTGGCCCCATCTCGAAAAATCCAATTATTCAATGGTGCGCTGGAATCCAGGCTCTATGAATTTCAGATGGTGGCAGGTGGGAATCGAAAAGACGCACGGCTTAAAAAGCCGCACATAGCCAACTGAAGAATGTTTAGAGAGTGGGCGATCCAGCCATATTGAGTAGCGTGATCCACACGTCTTCAATGCATCGCAGCACAAAAATCCATTCATCGCATGTTGCCGGTCGCATAAATAAATGACAATTGTCTGGGAAGGATACATTGCGTTCGGCTGTGGGATCTTGCTCGGAAAACAACGCGACGGGAATCTTATGTAATCGGTGGTCTTCTTGTAAGGCTGTGATGATCGTATGCCCTGAGTAATCGGGGAGGTGATTAGATAAGAAAATGAGGTCGGGTTGCGGGGCATCGACGTAGGGATACTCCTGGCGTAAATAGCTCAGGGCCTGTTCACCATTTTCGGCTTCATGAATTTCTACGCAGATGATCTGGGCGACAAGGAGAGCTTCCTTCAGGGCTTCAATCTGAGCCGGGTCATCCTCAATGGTCAGGATCCTGATGGTATTTCTGACAGCTCCTCGCATTGCGGGTAATCCAAGCTCGTCGTTGTTCATGGTGATTCGCAACGAGAGCAGAAGAAGGTTTATGGAGACAACTCGATGTGAATCGAGTGATTGGCGTCTCTATTTTTTCGGTTGAATGGTGCATTCGGTTAAGGGGGAAAGATTCTGGCATATGATCAAGAAACTGAGCCCAACCGACCTTCAGTGGCATCAATAAGCGAGAACGAGTGTATGGCTCACTCGCGATCTTCTCGAATGGGCTCTCAGGACGTGACTTTTCAGCCGTTGGGGGGGGAGTTACCCTGAGGAGAGGAAATTTTCGGATGTTCGCTATGCGTCTGAAGCATGAAGTTTGGTGAACCACTGCTGGATCGTGGGTAGGGCATCGGGGCGTATGGCCACAATTCCGTTCACGGTGGGATTGGGTTGATTGCATGAGATAGGCTTGAGGTGTTTGTCAAAAATAAGGCCGCCCGCCGCTTGAATGAGGACGAGGCTTGCTGCGATATCCCATTCATTCTGTGGGCCAAGATTGATCAGGCCATCGACCTGTCCTGCGGCCACAAGAGCTAATGAATAGGCAATAGATCCTAAGAGTGACGGACAGCGGTGCTCTTTTTGCCAAGACTCAACTGTGGTGGCGTTGACGTGCCCGTGATTGACCAGAAATGTTCTGCGAGGAGTGCTTGATGTTGTACGGACGTGAATGGGTTGATTGTTTAACGTGGCTTGCTGGCCTTGAATGGCACAAAAATATTCCTGCGTGGCCGGATTGAATATGACGCCGATCGTGGGTTGGCCCTGGTCAACCAGCGCGAGAGAGATCGTATAGTGAGGCAAGCCTTTAATGAAGGGTTTTGTGCCATCAATGGGGTCTAAAATCCATAGGCGTTGAGAATGGAGTCGTGATGGATTGTCCGGTGACTCCTCGGATAACCAGGCATCATCTGGAAAAGCATTCAACAACGTGTGCTGGACGATCTGATTGACTTCAAGATCCGCATTGGTCACGGGGGAGCGGTCGGGTTTGATTTGGATTTTTAACCCTTCGTATCTGATCCTTGGGAGGCGTTCACTGGCCTGGCTTAAGGCGAGGCGAATGATGTCTATTTCGTGGCGATACGGTAATATCATTCTTAATGGTGATGAGTGGGTGAGTCTCGCCGTGTTCTTGTGTTCAACCTCTTCTTTTTATCATACCTGAGAACGTTCGTTAAGTGTGTAAGGATAATGTGGAGGAAAGAGCCGAGATCTTTGATGTCAATGTGAGTAGGTGAGGGGAAGAACATCCATAAAAGTTGCACTTTTTATCATGTAACAAGCGATGCAAAAGATCACTGTCCGACTTAACATTTCACCTGAACGGTTTCAAGCCTATTATCAAGGGGTGGTTGAACATGTCGTGGCGACGGCCATTGATGGCCGTACCGTCAAGTTTCCAGCCAGGGTGTTGCGTCCTTTTCTCTCCTATCAAGGGATTCAAGGCACATTTGATATTACGTTTGATGCCAACATGAAATTCCAATCCATTTGTCGAGCGGCCCGCTCTTCTTCCTCATGAGCTGAGTGGAATGATGGGAGAAGACTACTCACTCTGGGGGCTGTTTTTCAGTGCCTTCCTCTCGTCGACCGTGCTGCCGGGAAGCTCGGAAGTCGTGTTGCTGGCCCTAGCCACACAGGGTGAGATCCCGCACTGGGACCTTCTGGCTGTGGCCACGGCAGGCAATACCTTAGGGGGGATGAGTTCATGGGTGCTGGGATGGGTGATCGCGTTGCGGTACCCGCTCACAGAATTATCGAAGCCTTCGCACCGGCGTGCGGTAGAACGTGTGCGGCAGTGGGGGAGCCCGATCCTGCTCTTTTCCTGGGTCCCGGTGATCGGCGACCCGTTATGTGTGGCCGCCGGATGGTTGCGGATATCGTGGATCGGCGCGTGGATTTTTATTGGGATGGGAAAGGCACTTCGCTATGGCGTGCTCTTAGCTCTTCTGCCTTCTTAGACCTGAGAGAGCAGAACTTGAGCATTTCGTATTCAATTTTCTGGCCACCTTTGAGCACGCCTCAATCGAAAAACCCTCAACATGGCTATACTATGACTCGGTTTTTCCCTTAATCGTTCCCCCCAAATCTGATCAATATCTTGTTGAGAATTTGTTCAAATTGTGTTCTCTCAGGTCCTTCTGGTACGTGAAGTCAGGGAAATGGGTCTTTAGGAGCCTGTCAGACTGAGGATGAATCGGCTGCAAAAGTGGCTAAGCGATCCATATCTAGGGGGTTTCTTGGACCATAGTTCCCTCTATGGGCCGGAGAAATCGTCAAAATCTGGCCTCACTCAGCCATTTTTTTGCTTTCGATCCTCCAAGCCCGACAGGCTCCTAGCATTCCGGACAGGTAGTTGGTAAGGTTGCCCTGCTTTCGGGGCTTAGGCGGTGCGATCTGTGCTGAAAATCATATCGCCTATGACTGTGCAGCTTTTCACAATTTAATGGAGTGCTTCCCCGGTGAACGTTCCCTTGCTTGATCTGAAAACCCAATATTCCCGTATTCAACCTGAACTCATGAAGGTGATCGAAGAGGTCTGTGCCCAACAAAGTTTTATTCTGGGTGCATATGTTGAGCAATTAGAAGGCACGTTGGCAAAATTTATCGGTGTCGAGCATGCGATCGGCGTGGCCTCCGGGAGTGATGCACTGCTGCTCTCCCTCATGGAGCTTGATCTCCAGCCTGGAGATGAAGTTATCACCGTGCCCTTTACGTTTTTTGCCTCTACTGGGGTAATTTCTCGATTGCACGCCCGCCCGGTGTTTGTGGATATCTGCGCCGATACGTTTAATCTGAATCCCACGCAATTGGCCGATAAAATCACGCCTCGAACAAAAGCGATTCTTCCGGTGCATCTCTTTGGCCAATGTGCAGATATGGAAGCCATCAATGAAGTGGCGAACACGCATGGTATTCCGGTCATTGAAGATGCCTGCCAGGCAATTGGCGCCATACAACATGGCACCAAAGCGGGTGCCTTTGGGCGAACCGGTTGTTTCAGCTTCTTCCCGTCAAAAAATTTAGGCGCATTTGGAGACGGCGGCTTAATTACGACGCATGATGCACAAGTGGCAGAACGGTTGCGACTGTTGCGGGTGCATGGTAGCCGGTCAGAATATCATCATCACTTAATTGGCATGAACAGCCGATTGGATGCGCTGCAGGCTGCGATCTTACACGTCAAATATCAGCACTTAGCTGACTGGACTGCGAAACGACAGAATAATGCAGACACGTATCGACAGCTCTTTCACGAACATGGCTTGGATAATCACGTCACCCTTCCCGTGGTGACTCCTGGAAACATCCACGTCTATAACCAATTGACGATCAAGACACCGAAGCGAGATGCTCTAAGTGCCTATTTGACTGAAAAGAGCATTGGCAATCGCATCTATTACCCGGTACCTCTTCATCTTCAGGAATGTTACGAAACGCTGGGCTATCACAAAGGCGATTTCCCTGTCGCCGAACAAGCTGCCCAAGAAGTCCTCTCCCTTCCCATCTACCCTGAGCTCACCACAGATCAGCTCACCTATGTAGCAGAAACCATCAAACAGTTCTTTGATCAGCAGTAGTGCCTTGCATGAAATTCAGCATGGCAAGCTGGCAGACTCGAATTAAGGCAAGAATTTTTCATAGGCAAAGATGCGGGGGCACTCCAAGACCTTCCTGCCATTAATGCTATGTGAACCATGATGAAATCCACTCTCCTGTTTAAATGCAAGCCAAGAAACCGTTTGAATGAAAAG
>JAOUNC010000247.1 GCA_029881175.1 Nitrospirota bacterium
TTTTAAAGAAATGAGTGCCTTACGCCTCGGGCTCTACACAATTCTCTCCACCACGAAGTATGCACAGCCGATAGCGAACAGCCGCTGCCCAATAGATGTAGGCTTTCTCCACATCATTCCATTCGTTGGTCATACCGCTGAGATCTTTAGTCCCCCCACGCCGGTCGACGGCCATAGCCAGAATCTTTCCGGTTTGGGCATCAGTGAATTTGGCTTCTAAGCCAGCCGTTCCCACAAAACCTGGCTTGCCTCCCACCACGAGACCTTTGGCTCCAGTCAAGATTCTGGTTTGAGGAATAATGGACGTCACCACATCTGCGGCCGGATTTGAGGCCTCCGCTTCGGTAATGGCAAAGGTTGCACGAATGACTCCAGGTCCAGGTTTAGTCACAAATGTATAGTCCAGGCTCAGGGCATCATGTATTTGGCTATAAGCAAAATCGGTCAACATCTGAAGATCTTCCCGGGATACATCTTGTGTTTCTGGATTTTTCCAGACCGTCACGGAATCAAGAATCACTTTGTCATAGGAGCGCCAGTCGGCATCTGGATTGATGTAACGAAGCAAGGCCTCGTTGCTCTCACCTTCTGTGAGCATGGAACGTTCACTCGCCGCAAGAAACCCTGTTTCGACAACGTTTCGGCGCTGTTGGGTGGCCGCACAGCCTTGAAGCAGGAACAACACAAGGAACAGAATCAGGGTAGATGAGCGTACAGTGTTTTGCATAAACGTTTGTCTCCTTTAATAAGCACAGGCATGAATAAAAAAACAGATTAGTTTTTCAGTTCTATACAACCGGATACGTTCTACTTCACATCTCTCACCTCAACCGTCACTTTGCGGATTTTCCCGGTAAACCGGGTTTCCTCAGGGCCGTAACCAATACCTTCAGCAACTGGCGTTTGATTATCCAACCCCACATCAGCTGTCTCATCCGCAGAGAAGACATTGGGTTGGGTTTTTTCAATACGCCCATCAGCCACAGCCTTATCATCCACAAATAGGGTGGCCTTCCCACCCTTACCAAGACCATCCCCATCATAAACAAAATCAAGTTTCACGGTGACCTGACCTTGAGAAAGTTTCCCGGAACTTGGCACCACATATCTCTCAAGCCCAAGGAAATTGTACGTAAATTCCGGCTGACCATCCTTCAGATAAAGTGACCACCCACCAAAACGCCCCCCCTGCGTCAAGATGACACCCTTGGCACCGCTCTCAGGGATAGTGAGATCAGCCGTGATTGAAAATGATCTATTCTTAATATTAATGAAGGTATTCTCCATCATTCCTTCCATACCTTCGTAGAGCGTCAGTGATGTTCTGCCGCCTAACAGGTCAGGACGGCCGGCAAGAGCCGCATTTGTTCTCATAATGGTCCTGTCATCAATTGGCAGGACGTGGTATTTCTGTGCCTGCCACATAAACACGCTCTCCATTTCCTGTAATTTTTCAGGATATTTTGCGGCAAGATTGTTGGTCAAACTGAAATCTTCCTTGACGTTGTAGAGATCCCACACGTCTGTATCCAATGGAGGCAAATTGACCAGCTCCCAAGGAGCCCGGTGAATGGTACGTGCAAACCAGCCATTATGATAGATGGCCCGATTACCAAACATTTCAAAATATTGGATGGTATGGCGTTCAGCCGCCTGGGCATCATTAAACGAATACGCCAGGCTGGTGCCTTCGATAGGGACCTGAGGGACTCCGTTCACCACCTTCGGTTCCGGGAGTCCAGCCACCTCCAACACCGTCGGCGCGATATCAATCGCATGTGAGAACTGTGTGCGCATTCCGCTTTTCTCTTTGATGCCTCTCGGGTAATGGATAATCATTCCGTTACGCGTACCACCAAAATCTGAAGCCACCTGCTTGGTCCACGTAAACGGCGCATCAAAGGCGACAGCCCACCCGGCTGCCATGTGGGGGAACGTTCCTGGTCCGCCCCATTCCTCCATCAATGGAATAAGATCTTCAACCTTCTCCTTGACTCCATTGAAGTACGTCATCTCATTGTACATACCAACGAATCCACCCTCGCCGCTGGTGCCGTTATCCCCGGCAACAAAAATAAACAACGTGTTGTCCAATTCCCCAATTTCCGTAATGGCATCCACCAGTCGCCCAACCTCGAAATCGGTCATTTCCATAAAACCGGCAAACACTTCCGCCTGACGCGCAAAGAGTTTTCGATGATTTTCCGGCAATTTGTCCCAATCACTAATATCTTTGGGCTTGGGTGCGAGGTGAGTATTCTCAGGGATAATTCCCATCGCTTTCTGATTTTTTACGGTCTCTTCTCTCACCGCATCCCAACCCTTATCAAACTTGCCTTTGTACTTGTCAGACCATTCTTTCGACACATGATGCGGGGCATGGACGGCGCCTGTGGCAAAATAGACAAAGAAGGGTTTATCCGGAGTCATCGATTGCTGGGCCTTGACCCAGTTGATCGCCTGATTGGTCATATCCGTTGTGAAATGGTAGTTCTCCATTTTGGGTGGATTCACTTTTTTCAGGCCGTCATATATCAGTGGAGCCCATTGATCGGTCTCCCCGCCAATGAAGCCATAGAACTTGTCGAAACCCTGGTGTGTCGGCCAACGGTCAAAGGGACCCGACACACTGGTTTCCCACGCAGCTGTTTCATGCCACTTACCAAATGCACCGGTGCTGTATCCGTTCAGCCGAAGCATCTCTGCCAATGGAGCGACACTATTGGGAAGCTTCCCTGTATTACCCGGATAGGCCGTGGCGGTCTCCATAATGGAACCGGTGTTTGTCGTATGATGGTTTCTGCCGGTTTTAATGGCCATTCTTGTGGGTGAACACAGCGCCGTCGTGTGAAAATTATTATAACGCAAACCACTCTTCGCCAGTGTATCCATCGTTGGGGTATGGATTGGTCCACCAAACGTTGTGGTCGCGCCAAAGCCCAGGTCGTCTATCAACACAATGACGACATTAGGTGCATCTTGAGGCGCGGTAACCGTAAAAGGCGCAGGGGGTTTTGTGTTTCGAACATCTAATTCCGTATAGGTTTGAGGTTCAGGTTCGACCACGGGGAGTATCTCACGATTGATCATTTCCTGTGCCCCGACCGGACCTGCCATCATAAAACCGATGCTACAAGCCATGGCCATGAAAGCAAAGCCATGGGTCATGTGTTGTGGAATGTTAAACATAGGAAAATCTCCTTTTGTAATTGTTCATTTCCCCAATAATTTCAGGCTCAAGCCAAAGTTGAAGATCATGGCGCTATCCGTCGTTTCCCGATCGTCGGCGGGCTGTCTCCTTCCGCGAAAGCGGATAGACGCGGAAGACCTTCCTGCTCGCCTCAATCACCGGAGCAGGATCGCCGTTGACCTGGAAACCGCGCCAGATCACCCTGTTGCCATAGATGTTGGTGCGGACGACTGCGTTCACTCTTCTCTTAATCTTGTGCTGTTGAATTTCAAGAATGTTCCTAAGCGTATATTTTTTAATGCATAGAGTTCTTTGAATAGAATAGCGATAGCCAAATGGCCTTTCTGGTCATTTCGTGCCACCTCTAAAATATTCGCTTTTTCCGTTAGCGGAGAAAACCGCAAATCGACGCCGGTATTGCTTGGGGGACATGCCGGTCCACCGCAGGAATGCCCGGCTGAAGTTACTCGGATCCGTAAACCCAAGGGCAGCAGCCACATCGGCCATCCTGGCATTTGAAACTTTTAGGAGTCGGCTGGCCTCTTCTATGCGAACCTCATCAACCAGTTGGGTATAGGTATACCCAGCGGCATGCAGGCGCCGCTGCAGCGTCCGTACTGGAATCCCTATTAAGTTCGCAGCATGATTGATCGTCAAGTGACCTGTGGATAACAACGTGCGGATAACCCGCCGACAGGTGAGCACTGAACTTGAAGACATCATTTGTCTGGAATCCTGGACTGGTTTTTTCCTTCTTCGTGACTCGGAGTGCGGGAATACATAAAATAGGTAAAAATCTTAACCAAGGAATCGTGACTTTTCTGGTCATCCTGCGCCATGAGCCCGAAAAACCCAAAAGGATATCAGCCATGAAGCCCGTCCCCATCGCGCGCGCGGCCCACCTGTTGCCTTATGTGGAACACCTCAGGCAGATCGGCACTCCGGTAGAGCGGGAGCTTGAGCGTTTCCGGCTATCGGCAACAGTGCGGGAACAACCCGATCAGTATGTGCCCGTGCTTCCCGCGTTATCGTTCCTCGGCCAGATGGCACAGAGGGAGGGCCATGAGGAGCTGGGATTGTTCAGCATCTCTAATATGGACATGGCACAACTCAGCACGCCATTTTTGCGCCAGGCACAGCATGCACCGACGCTCTATGCCGTGCTTGACGTGCTCTTCAAGTTGGCTTACCTGGAAGATCCTCTGGTCCGTTTCTGGCTGGATGGCGATGCTGAGGTGGCACGGATTTGTAGTTATATCGATCTTCCACCCGTTACCGAAGGGCTGGAATTTTCTGAGTGGTTGCAGAACATGGGTGTGGTCGCCATCGTTCGCAGAGTTGCCGGCCCCCAATGGTGTCCGCCTGAGATCGCTTTTCGCTCCCGCATCAAACCGGGTCGATTTTCTCAGAAAACATTTCCGAACACCCGTTTCCTTATCGGACAACCTTGCACCTGGATCAGCCTGCCTCGCAAGCTACTAAGCCTCTCCCCGAGGAAGAACGGTCACTCTCCAGTCCATGACTACCCCTCCCGACTCGATCAGACCGATCTCATGGAAGACATCACCAGTCTACCTGGTTCGTTAAAACTGCTGTTGAAGCCCTATCTTCCGGAAGGGTGCCCGGACATTCGATTGGCGGCGGAAATGGCGGGCATGAGTGTGCGCACGCTGCAGCGACGCCTCAGTGATGAGGGGCTGAACTACTCCATCCTCACTCATCAGGTGCGCTTGGAATCAGCCATACACCTGCTCAAAGATCGGCACCGAAAAGTAATCGACGTGGCCTACGAGGTGGGGTATGAGGATCCATCAAACTTTGCCCGGGCGTTTCGGGCCTTTACCGGATTGAGCCCGCTGGAATTTCGCCACCACG
>JAOUNC010000009.1 GCA_029881175.1 Nitrospirota bacterium
GATCTTCATATTGCCACGCTAGATAAAGATGCTGTGCTCGATATTGAGCTGATTGTGAAGCCCGGTCGGGGGTATGTTCCGGCTGAACGTAATAAGGAAGAGGGTTTACCCATTGGAGTCATACCAGTGGATTCTGTTTTCTCTCCCGTCAAACGCGTGAACTTTAGTGTTGAAAGTGCGCGTGTAGGACGAATAACTGACTATGACAAATTACTTCTTGAAATCTGGACTGATGATAGTATTACTCCGCAAGAGGCCGTGACTGCAGCTGGGAGTATTTTGCGAGACCATTTAGATATTTGTTTACCCTCAGAAAATACTGGGGAGCCTGTCCAGGAAGACAGTAGTGAAGAAGCCAGG
Organism: Nitrospirota bacterium; assembly: GCA_029881175.1. Taxonomy (GTDB): domain Bacteria; phylum Nitrospirota; class Nitrospiria; order Nitrospirales; family UBA8639; genus Nitrospira_E. Next base: position 361 of record JAOUNC010000009.1, read on the forward strand.
TCACAAATTAATCAGCACCTGTACCGGAGTGTCAATGAGTTGGAACTTTCCGTGCGGGCAGCCAATTGTTTAAAAAATGCTAATATCAAAAGTATTGGTGATTTGGTGCAGCGAAGCGAAAATGAGATGTTGAAGACTAAGAATTTCGGGAAGAAATCTTTGAATGAAATCAAAGAGGTCTTGTCAGAAATGGGGTTAGAATTAGGGACAAAAGTGAGTGAAGTTGCGGAATCTCTTTCCTGAACTTTTTTAAAAGGACGGTGCTGTTGTGCGTCATAGAAAACGAGGCAGGCAATTAGGGCGAAATACGAAACATCGATTGGCGTTGTTTCGAAATTTAGCCACCTCATTAATGGAGCATGAGCGAATTGAAACCACCGAAGCTAAAGCTAAGGAGTTGCGTGGAATAGCGGATCGGCTCATTTCCCTTGGGAAGCAAGGGACGCTTCATGCGCGGCGAGGTGCATTAAGAGTTTTAAGAACAAAGCAGGCTGTCTCTAAGCTCTTTGACGATGTCGCGAAACGATTTCCTGATCGTCAGGGTGGGTATACGCGCATTATCAAAACAAGACAGCGACCCGGGGACGCCGCAAAGCTAGTTGCGATTGAATTGGTCGAAACAGGTGTCGGATCTCCATCGGTGGTCACGACAGCCAATTCTCAAGATCAGGAAAATTAGGAGGGTTTCTCCACCAACTTTTCTTTTTTTAGGGATTTGCCTCTCTCCGTAGTGCTGCCCCATCCCATGCAAGCTAGGGTATTTATTTACTTGCCAAAGGCCCTATGCTATCATTTTTATTGGTTTTTTGTGCTATCCTGGCCTTTCATTTCGTCGGCATTTGGATCCGATGAAAACTTATCTTATGCGTAGTGTGCTCACGATGGCCATTGTCATAATGGCAGGGTTTATCGGGCACCGAGTCATGACGCATATGGAAACAAAAAGCCAATCAACGGCTATTGTCCCATTTCAGGAGCAACAAGGTGCTGATGCCTGGATCCAAGGATTTTCCTATCGACAGACGAAATCAGGCGCAACGAAATGGATGGTGACGGCTGACCAGGCCAAAGTCTTTGATGATGAGCATAAGGCCAAATTGCAAGCCGTGACAGTCAAGTTATTTGATCAGGCTTTTCAAAAAGAGCAAATGCAGATCACTTCAGAAGAAGGCGTAATGAATACCTCCAGTAATGACTTTGAGTTACTCAGTCATAATGAAAAAACAGTTATGACCTTTGAATCAGGGTATCGAGTATCTTCCGACAAACTATCGTGGAAAGAAGACGCCCAACAAATTTACACCGCCGATCCGGTTGTTATTCAAGGGGACGGACTGGTTATTACCGGCACGGGGTTAGTGGGTGATGTTGAGAAGAATGAATTTCGATTACTCAACAATGTTCGTGCGGAGGTCGAATCGCCATAAGACATTTGTTGCGGTTCTACAACGGGTGGTGGTTGCTGATTGTTGGGATGGCGTTCTTCATTCCTATGGTAGGTTGGGGGGCGGATCAGAAAACCACAACGGTGATTACCTCCAATACCATGACCGCAAGTAGTCAGAGCAACCAGGCTATTTTTCGTGACAATGTGAAAATGGTTCAGGAGGAGTTGGTCGTTCATTCTGACATCATGATCGTTTATTTCAAGGAAAAAGGCTCTTCTCCTTCTCCTCCTGTTGGGCAGCTCCCGTCACAAAATTCCAAAAAAGAAATTAGGGTTATTGAGGCGAAAGGAAATGTGAAGATTACCAAAGGGGAAAGCCGTGCGACTTGTCAACGTGCTATTTATGATAAGCAGGGAGAAAGGATCGTTCTGTTGGAGTCTCCTGTTGTTTGGCAAGCAGGCACTCGGGTAAGTGGTCGTAAGATCACGATGTTTTTGAAAGAAAACCGAAGTGTGGTAGAAGGTGAGACACGGGTGATTATTGAGGAAACAGAAAAGAATGAGGGTGTGCTTGCTCAATAATTATGCTCTTGGAATAGGGTTGACTATGCAAGGGCAAGTTTTCTTGAGTGGTGAGTTGCGAAAAGCTATTAGAAGTGATGGTTTCACCAATCTTTTGTGGATGCCCTATGATAGATGTTGATCAGCACGTCAGAAAGTTTGTTCGCCACCTAGTTGTATGGCGAATGGCTAGGGTGTAACACAGCCGATGGACGAGAGTCAGCCACAGGTTTCTCATAAAATTACTGCGCAGAATCTCCAGAAAAGCTTCAAAGGGCGTCAAGTCGTTCGGGGAATCAGTCTGGAGTTGTTGGGGGGAGAAGTGGTAGGGCTGCTTGGTCCCAATGGCGCAGGAAAGACCACAATTTTTGATATGCTCGTGGGACTTTGTCAGCCGGATCAAGGACGTATCTCCCTTGATCAAGAGGAAATTACGCATCTTCCCATGTATAAGCGTGCAAGGCGTGGAATTGGATATTTGCCACAGGAAGCCTCAATTTTTAGAAGATTATCTGTTGAGGATAATGTGATGGCGGTTTTGGAAACGCTCAAGCTGTCGGCAGCCCAAAGAAAAACGCGTGTAGATGAATTGCTGGAAGAACTCAATCTCACTCCGCTTCGAACCAATGGCTCCTATACGTTATCAGGTGGGGAACGGCGACGCTTAGAGATCACTCGAGCGTTGGCGACAAATCCGAAATTTCTCTTGCTCGATGAACCTTTTGCAGGAATCGATCCTATTGCTGTGGGTGACATTCAAGATATTTTGATCAATTTAAAGAAGAAAGACATTGGCATTCTTATTACCGACCATAATGTGCAAGATACTCTTTCCATTACCGACCGAGCCTATATAATAAGCGATGGGACGATCTTGGAGAGTGGTAGTCCTGAGCACATTGTGAATAGTCCCAAGGCGCGAGCCGTATACCTCGGCGAACGCTTTAAAATGTCATAACTTGAGATAAATCGTCTCTTATGGACCTTCGTTTAGATCTACGTCTTTCGCAAAAGCTGGTCATGACACCCCAGCTGCAACAAGCCATTAAATTGTTGCAACTCTCGCGATTAGAACTGCAACAAACCTTAGAGCAGCATTTAGTGGAAAATCCGCTCCTCGAAGATCTTGCACTTGAAACGCAAGACGAAGAAATTGCCACTGCGGAAGAAGGCGGACAACAAATTAAAGAGAGAGAGCCTGAAAGTGAGGGGTCTGTCGATTCTGCTGAAAACCAGCCCGTGGCCAAGGAAAGTGAAACCCTGACTTCGGAGGAATGGGATAATATTTTAGGGAATGATTGGCGTCCGGCACAGCGTGATCAAATTGGGGCCGGGGATGATGATTTTCCCTCCTACGAGCAAACCTTAACAAAGCCCACCTCGCTCGAAGAGCATTTGGACTGGCAGCTTCGACTTTCTTCACTTGAAGGCGATGATCGTGATATCGGGCGATTGATTATCGGAAATTTAGATGAGGATGGATATTTGCGAATACCGTTGCCGGAATTGCAGGCGGATGCGGAATGTTCACTTGAGCATCTGGAGTCTGTGCTTCATCAGATTCAAACGTTTGATCCACCAGGGGTAGCTGCGCATGATTTAGCCGAATGTTTGCTCATTCAATTAGAGCACTTGCAGCAGGATGAGGCTGGCCTCTCCCCTCAAATTCCTGACACTGTTTCGAAGGATCTTGTCGCGGCTATTATTAAGGATCACCTGGTAGATTTACAGAAAAAACGATATCCGGTGGTAGCCAAAACGTTAGGCGTGACGCTGGATGAGGTCTACGAGGCCGTTCGGGTGATCGAGACTTTAGAGCCGAAACCTGGGCGTCCATTTTCTTCTGACAGCAATTCCATCATTATTCCTGACGTGTATGTTGTCAAATATGAAGGGGAATGGGTGGTTTTATTGAATGAAGATGGACTCCCTCGGCTGCGGGTGAGTCCCTATTACCGGCGGTTACTCTCGCATTCCGGCGAAGATGGCGGGAAAACGAAAACGTATTTGGAGGAAAAGCTCAAGGGTGCGCAATGGATTATTCGTAGTATTGATCAACGGAATAAAACCATCGTGAAAGTTGTGACTAGTCTGATTAAGTTCCAGGAAGCCTTTTTAGAAAAGGGGGTTCAGTATTTACGCCCGCTGGTTCTGAAGCAAGTTGCGGATGATGTAGGCATGCATGAGTCAACCATTAGTCGAGTAACCACGAATAAATATGTTCATTGTCCTCAAGGAATCCTTGAGCTCAAATTCTTTTTTAATGCGGGGATCCAGCGAGCGGATAATCGTGGCGAGGATATGTCCTCTGTGACAGTTCGCGAAATGATTAGAGAAATGGTTGCACAGGAAGAGTCGGCTAACCCGTTGAAAGATCAAGAAATTGTGTCTAAGCTCAAACTGAAAAATATTCTGATTGCCCGTCGAACGGTCGCCAAATACCGGGCGGAACTGCATATTGCTTCTGCCAGTCAACGGAAACGTATTCCCATGTAATGCTCGGATTTTTATTTCCCAATTTGTAAGTCATGGATAGCAGCTGGTCAATGGATATGTAACGAATTTTCGTGGTAACGTATAGATTGTTAGGGATGCTTGATAGAAGCTCATTGCCTGTTGTTCTTGGAGAGTGCGGATGATATCGGAGCTTTCTCAAAATCCAGTTGAGAATAGGGCGTTGCCGCTTCAATTTATCATGGTCACCGGAACATCAGGGTCTGGCAAAACGCAAGCACTCAAGTGTTTAGAAGATTTAGGGTTTTTTTGTGTCGATAATCTCCCGCCGGCTCTTTTCCAAAAATTTACCGAACTGTGTGCCCAGCCTGGAAAAGATGTGAAGAAGGTGGCCTTAGGGATTGATATACGGGAGCGGGCGTTTTTTGATGATTTATTAAGTAATTTAGAAGCCTTGCAGGCTCATGGCTCTCAGGTCGAACTGCTTTTTTTAGAAGCTCAGGATGATATTTTAGTCAGGCGGTTCTCTGAATCGCGCCGTCCTCACCCGCTCCTTCCCCAACGACCGGTTATTGAAGGCATTCAACTGGAACGTGAACGACTGCAGGCGCTCCGAAGCCGAGCTCACCGGGTATTGGATACTTCAGCGTTTTCCGTACATGACTTGAAAGCCTGGATGATCAGGCATTATCAAGAGTCTAGTGAGGAACATGCGCTCAAGGTGAGTCTCTTAAGTTTTGGCTATAAGTTCGGAGTCCCGGTCGATGTCGATTTGGTGTTTGATGTTCGATTCTTGCGGAATCCACATTTTGTCCCAGATCTTCAGCCACTCACGGGGGAATATCCTGAAATTCAACAATTTGTGCTTGAAAATCAAGAGGGCAAAGACTTCTTGGGTCATTTGCGAGACCTTTTTGGCTTTTTGCTCCCTTTGTTTGAAAGGGAACAGCGCAATTATTTGACTATTGCGTTTGGTTGTACGGGAGGGCGGCATCGTTCGGTTGCCATGGTATTATCAATGAAAGATATTTTGAAAGCATTAGGGTACGACGTGACTCTTCGTCATCGTGAAATCAAATCAGAACAGGTGGAAACGTAAAAGCCGCTCTCATCGTCATGCAACAGCAGGGTTGCACCATTTGACTCTCTCTCTCTCTCGTTCATTAAGCTTTTTCCCCGCTCCTCAGCTTTTCTGCCAGACGCGTCGAATTTTCCTCCAACATCCTAGGTAGCCATGGCTAGCTTGGGGTTCTTCCCCTGAGTTTCTCGAACCTTCCATGGAGTTTGTGTTCGCAAATTTCACCTAGGTGTAAATGCGACATCATAATGACGAATAGCAGACAAGAATTGAGTCCAAGTAAAACTAGAGACAATGCATGAGCACGAAATGAGACATGTGGGAGAAAAGATTCGGCAACGCATTGGTCGTAGGGCTAGCTCAGTGCTGGGCCGCAGTCCATATGCGGTCGGAATTGATGTTGGGTCTTGTTTGCTGAAAACTGTTGTCTTGCAGGCCGGGAAGAATGAGGTTTCGTTGAAAGCCTTCTCAATGCAAGCGACTGGTGGAACATCTTTTCAGGATGAAGCATCTCAAGTGTATCTTGTGGAGTCTATCAGGGAAAACATGACGATTCCGTTGCAAAGCATAGGAATGGCATTGTCAGGGCCTTCGGTTTTTGTCAAACCATTGAGCTTGCCTGAGATGACGGAGGAAGATCTTCGAGAGCATCTATCCTTAGAGCTTGATCGATATATTGCGTTGGATGCGCAGGATGCGCTGTGGGATGTGTATCATCCAAAACGTTCACATGAGGCGGCAAGCTCAGAACAGGAATATTTCCTCGCTGTGGCGAAAAAAGTTTGCGTAGAAAGCTGGATCAATGCCTGCCGTCAATGTGGAGTGACCGTCAGGTTTGTTGATGTGGATGCTTTTGCCTTGATTAATATGGTCACCTACAACTATGGGCATAAAGGGACATGGTTGCTGGCACATATGGGGCCAACAGGAATACTCATGATCATCATACGGGAAGGAGAGCCGGCGTATATTCGGAAGGTTTCCTACCAAGTTGAATGGTATGGAGATTTTCTTGATCAGGTCCTGAGGCCCCAAGTGGCATTAGAATCGAGAAAGGAGCTGGGTGTTTCAGAGGCACTTCTCCTTGAGCAATTTTTTCAAGAAGCGCGAAACCAGATCGTTGAAACGGTAGAGTTATTTTTCGATCTATCAGGGCAAGATCTCGACAAAGGAATTCTTTTGTCTGGAGGATATGTTGTCGCACCAGAGATGTCGTCAACGTTGGCCGCTTCCTTAAGGATGCCGGTCACCCTTGTTGATCCATTTCAGGAGATTGCCGTTCCTGAAGCGATGCAGCAGGATCCTCACTTCCAACAGATAGCTCCTCTACTGAGTGTTGCAGTGGGTGTGGCCTTGCGAGGAGCCAGGACGCATGATTGAAGTTAATCTGGCTCGGCAACTTCAGATTGCATCGACCAACAACTGGCCGGTCACGCTGGGTTACGGGTTCATGGGTGTACTGCTCTGTTGCTTAGGGGTGGGCATGGCCAGTTGGTGGTGGACTCAAAGCAAACAACAGGAATTTGAATATTTACTACAAGAGAAAGAAATTCACCAGCAATCTTTGGCCAAAGTTCAAGCAAGGGTGGATCATCTCCAGCAGGATCAAGCGGAAGCTCAGCGTCTTCGTGTTTCATTGAACGAGCGACGGGCACAAGCGATGACCAAAAAACAGCCCATAATTTTAGTCGATGGAGTGAGTCGCAGTGCCGAGGGCATAGATATTTGGTTGGATCATATTCAAATGGTCGGTCAGGTGGTTGAGCTGCGAGGGCAATCTTTTGCTATCAAAGATATAGGAGCCTATATTGATGCCCTGGAAAAGTATCGTGTGATAACCGCGTTACCTGTGCTCGAAATCTTTGACCATGAAGACGGTGAGAGGGGAAAGGTCTTTTCCTTTATGATTCGCTTCGTTCTGGGGCAAGGTGAGACGGCATGAAAACATGGTGGCTTCACATCTCGATCTGGCAGCGATGGATAATCTTGGGATTGACTGTGGCCCTGTTTGGGGTGGGTATGCACATTTGGGTCTGGAGTTCACTGGATCAGTCGATTGAGCGCTTATATGAAGACATCGCGGGGGTTACCCGAGAGACGCAGGCGGCTATTCAGAAAATAGGGACGTTGAAAGAAGTAGAAGGAGACCTTGCTCGCTTACGTGAGAAATTCGCTCCTCACCGGCAACAATTCCCTGTTCCTGTTGAGCCGCAGTCTTTTCGAAGGGATGTCGTTGAAATTGGGAAACGAGCAGAGGTGACGGTCCGTCTCTGGAATCCGAAACAATCTTTAATGGATGCAGGAGAGGCTGAATCATCGCTCGTTATTTTGGTCCGGGTTGAGGGAAGTTTTCCCGGAACCGTTCAATTTCTGGATGAAATCCTTCAGCTATCCTGGATTCAAGCCATTAATCCTTTGGTGCTGGCCAGAAAACCCCTGCCGGTCAATTCGTCTAGAGTCATCACTGATTTTACCATTCTTGGCGTTTCATCAAAGACGGAAGACCTAATAGAGACGCCAGGCATAGGGTATAGCCAAAATGATGCATGATTCGTGGAGAGGCCTGATATGGAAACAGGTCCGGGTTTGTGGAGGACTATGAGGAGCAGGAAAATGGGTGGTCACAAACTATCGAGGATTTTGGGTGTCCTTATCTGTGCTGTTCTTGCTGTGCCTGTGATGGCTGCAGAGGTTCTCTTACTTTCTCAAGAAAATCCAGAGGCTCTGCCAGGTGTGGGTGAACGAGGCAAGTCTCACGGAAATGATGGGAAACGCCGTGATCCATTTCAACCGATCAAGAAAATGCGATCTATTTCAACATCATCCAGACCGGTGACTTCCAAGTCCCCCCCAATTGCCCCAATCCCAAACATCACGGCTCCCACATGGAAGTTGCTAGGGATCATTCATGGTCAATATGGGCATCAAGCGGTTATTCAGATTTCACCGGGAAAACGCGTATTGGCAAGGCCTGGGTTAGAGCTTGCCCGGTCCGGATGGATCGTGAAGGCGATGAGTCAGGGAGAAGTGCTTTTCGAGCATCAAACAACAATCTCTGCCGGGTCCAACCCTTCTCCGCCAAGGACATTTATCCTTTCTTTCCGGAATCATGGGAAATCTTGATAAAATTTCTTGTTGAGAAAGCCTTCAAAAACCTTCATAATCTCCCACCGTGTTTGAAAGTGATTTCATCGAAATCCTAGAAAAAAAGATTTATTTTTTACTGACTGAAGGGTTGTTATGTTGAGATATTTAAATGCGGGCGAATCCCATGGGAGAGGACTGATGGCGGTGCTTGAAGGGGTTCCGTCCGGTTTACCTGTCACAGCCGAGGCCATTAATGCAGATCTTATCCGCCGACAGGGCGGGTATGGCCGAGGTGGTCGTATGCGGATCGAAAAAGACCGAATTGAATTTATTTGTGGTGTCCGAAAAGGGAAAACGCTCGGCAATCCGTTGGGTCTCCTGGTTTGGAATAAAGATTGGGAAAACTGGAAAGACATTATGGCCTCAGAGCCAGGTCCGGATTCCACTGAACGGGTGGTGACGCGTCCAAGGCCTGGCCATGCTGATTTGGTTGGGGCAATCAAGTATGGGCATCGAGATATTCGAAATGTGCTGGAAAAGGCCAGTGCACGTGAAACGGCCATCCGTGTGGCTATTGGCGGCGTGGCTAAGGCGCTTTTGGCTCAGTTTGATATGCAGGTTGTGAGTTATACCATGGACATCGGAGGGATTGCGGCACCCAGTCCGAGCGATCCTTTGGTAGCCTATCAAGCCGCGGAACAATCGGATGTGCGCTGTCATGACCCCGAAGCAGCCCAAAAAATGATTGAACAAATTCGCAGCGCTAAGCATAAGGGCGATTCGTTAGGAGGAATATTTGAAGTCGTCGTGACCAATCCCCCAATTGGATTAGGAACCTATGCTCAATGGGATCGGCGGTTAACCGCACGGCTCGCCATGGCGGCCATGAGCATTCAAGCCATGAAAGGCGTGGAAATCGGCATGGGCTTTGAGTGCGCCCGTCGATTTGGATCAGAAGTTCATGATGATATTTATTTCGATCAATCAACTGGCCAATTTATTCGCAAGTCGAATAATGCAGGTGGATTAGAGGGCGGTATTACCAACGGACAACCGATTGTGTTGCGTGTGGCCATGAAGCCCATTGCGACATTATACAGTCCGAAAGATAGCGTAGACATTGTCACCAAAGAGGCATTTGAAGCCACCGTTGAACGATCTGATATTTGTACGGTCCCGGCGGCGGGAGTGGTTGGTGAAGCCGTCATTGCCTATGAGATGGCGAATGCGCTCATTGAAAAATTTGGGGGTGACACCTTGGAAGAAATGAAACGAAATTTTGAGTCATACCAAGAATATGTTCGTTCATTTTAAGCCTAGACTTTGATTGATGTGATTGGGCCTTGTGAGTCGCTCCTTCCTATTCGTGACCCCGTATTCGTGACTTGTCGTCAATGATGACCATTTCTGTCTCACACCGCGTTCCGGTTTCATTAGGTGACCGAAGTTATGACATTCTGATTCAGCCTGGGATTCTACGCCAAATTGGGCAGGTGCTCCAAGGCATGGGATGCTCAGGGCGTGTGGCCATTGTCACCAACCCTATTGTCGAAAAACTGTATGGCCGATTGGTCCGTCGTGCATTAACACAGGCCGGATTTTCTCCTTTCGTCATCATCGTTCCAGACGGGGAGCGGGCGAAGACGCTTCCGTGGCTTGCCAAAATCTTAGATGCGCTTGTGGCGCACCGCGTTGAACGACAGGAGATGATCTTGGCGTTGGGCGGAGGGGTGACCGGAGATGTGGCTGGGTTTGCCGCTTCGGTGTACTTGCGAGGGATTCCGTTCGTTCAGGTTCCAACGACGCTTGTGGCACAAGTGGATTCAAGTGTAGGGGGGAAGACGGGCGTCAATCATCCTCACGGGAAAAATTTGATTGGAGCATTTTATCAGCCACAAATCGTGATCATAGATCCTCAGGTGCTCCATACACTGGCAAACCGGCAATGGATTGCTGGTCTGGCAGAGGTGATTAAGTATGGCATGATTGCTGACAAACAGTTTTTTCAATATTTGGAGCAGCATGTGGAAGGGTTGCGGGCGCGAGCCGAAGATGTGATTCCTCATGTGATTCAGCGATGCTGCCAGATTAAAGCAGAAGTTGTTGCTGGAGACGAGCGAGAGTCAGGGCGAAGGCGAATTTTGAATTATGGACATACCGTGGGGCATGCTTTGGAATCGTGGGGCCACTATAAAAAATGGATTCATGGTGAAGCGGTGGGGCTTGGCATGATCCAAGAAGCGTCAATGGCCCAGTATCTCGGCCTGTGTTCAAAGCATGTGATTGAGTCTCAAGATGATCTCATTAAGCGAGTGGGCTTGCCCAGCACGATGCCGCAGCTGAAATTTACGGATCTCTGGCAAGCCATGCAACATGATAAAAAAGTTGTTAAAGGACACATTCACTGTGTCATGCCTCAGCAAATCGGCGATGTTCGTGTTGTCCCGTTAGTTCGGCAATCTATACGAAAATGGTTCTCGTGTCAGCAATCGGCGGCTCTTAATGTTACCAAGGCCAGCGGGAAGCTCCCTCCTCGTTCACAAAGGGTCAAGCAAAAATAGCATGGGTCGAGCTCGACAATTGACGTGTGATGAATTGAAGCAGCAGGTGAGGGAGCGGACCCGTGAGGTTCATCTGCTTCATCGGATTAGCGAGTCCATCAGTAGTACCCTTGAACAGTCAGTCGTCTTGAAGCACATTGTGGAAGTCGTGGTGGAGGTTACTAAAGCTGATGCCTGTCTGTTGTATCTTATTTCTGAAGGCAAAGATGAATTGATCCTTCGGGCCTCCAAAAATCCTCATCCTCGACTGATCGGTCGAGTCTCTATTGGACTGGGAGAAGGCATTACAGGATGGGTGGCCCGAGAAAAAGTTCCTGTGGTGATTCCTCGACATGCCAGTGATGATGCTCGGTTTAAGTTTTTCCATCGATTGCCGGAAGATCGTTATCAAGCCTTTGTCTCGGTTCCGATTATCAGTAAAGGCGAAATGGTTGGGGTAATCAATGTGCAACATAAGCGATCGAAGCGCTATACAGAAGAAACTCTGGCGTTACTCTTAACCATTGCGAACCAAGTGGGTGGGGCCATTGCGAATGCCAGATTGTATGATGACATGCGACAGAAGGCTCGTCGCCTCGAAACCCTTTCCCAGGTGTCAGAAACGGTCGCCTCGAACCGGTTAATTGAAGATGTTTTGCAACTAATTGTGACGATGACGGCCCAACTGATGAATTCGAAAATTTGTTCGATAATGCTGGTCGACCCGGATTCAAGGGAGCTGCGGATTACGGCGACGCAGAGCCTGAGCGATGCCTACCGGCGGAAGCCTCCCTTGAAAGTCGGGCAGAGCATGAGTGGGCGAGCGGTTCAGGAGCAGCGGCCGGTGTATGTGCCAGACGTTACGGCCGAAGGAGGATTTTTTTATCGTGATCTGGCCATCCAAGAAGGCTTACATTCGCTGTTGTCGGTTCCCATGCTGATGAAAGATAACGCGATTGGGGTGATTAATGTGTATACTTCCACCCATCACGTCTTTTCAGGAGAAGAAATCAAGACTCTCCAAGCGATTGCCAATCAATCAGCAGTGGCCATTGAGCACACCCGATTGCTCGAAAAATCTTTTGAGATGCAAGAGGCCTTGGAGGTTCGTAAGCAAGTTGAGCGAGCCAAAGGATTTCTCATGGCGTCAAAAGGGCTCTCAGAATCAGAGGCCTTTCGCCTGATGCAGCGACAAAGTATGAATTTGCGAAAATCAATGCGGGAAATTGCTGATGCCATCATTCTTTCTGAAGAACTTCAGCAGGCCACCCACTCCTAGCGAATAGGGTGGGTCTGTCAATCGGCTCCATGTATGGGAGGGGTTGTTTGAAGAGTTGTGCAGTCACTTGTATAATATCCGAAGCGGGCAACAATGACGTTGCCAATTAACTGTGAGCGTGTGAATAGGACAATGGCGTCCTCGGTTCCTTTAGGAGCGGAGGACGTTTTTTTATGATGCGACTGCGATTAGCTATGGTTCAGATGAATCCGGTTGTCGGCGATCTGGAAGGGAATACTCGCGCCATTTGTCGGTGGATTCGAGAAGCCAAGAAGGCGAAAGCGGATGTCGTGGTGTTTCCCGAATTAGCCGTGTCGGGATATCCACCAGAAGATCTTCTCCTGATGCCGCAGTTTCTTGGTGATATTCATGGCAAGCAAAATCGGATCGCCAAGGCTTCGCATGGCATTATGGCGGTGGTTGGAAGTGTGGCTGACCCGCAGAAACTTCAAGGGGCAACCATGGCCAAGTCCGAGCGCATGGAACAATCTGTAAGATTAAAACCGTTGAATGTGGCATGGGTGTTTGCGGATGGTCGAGTAGAAGGGGTCTTTGCGAAGCACAAGCTTCCTAACTATGGGGTGTTTGATGAACAACGGTACTTTCAAGAGGGAAAAACCAATCCGATTTTTTGTCTCGGATCGGTTCGGATTGGTATCAATATTTGTGAAGATATCTGGTTTGCAGATGGGCCAGCCCGTACGCAAGTGAAATATGGGGGAGCCCAGGTCATTTTAAATCTCAATGCCTCTCCCTATCATGTTGGAAAAACGCACATTCGACAACGCATGTTGGCTGCCCGTGCGAAAGAACATGGAGTGTTTGTGAGCTACACCAATATGGTTGGAGGGCAGGACGAATTAGTCTTTGACGGCAATAGTCTTATGTTCGATCCTAGAGGGCAACTCATCGCTCGAGCAAAGGCCTTTGAAGAAGATCTGTTGCTTACGGACCTGCAGATTCCCCATGTCGACCATCATCACCATAAAGGGTTGTCCACGGTTACGTCTTCTCAAAAAAAGGCTGGAATTGCGTTTCTTCATATTCCGTGGCAGCCTTTGCCGATAAACCCACAGGTTTCTTCCGTGGGAACCATTGCCTCATCAATGGCCGAAACGGAGGAAATCTACCGTGCGTTAGTCTTAGGTGTAAGGGATTATGCCAGAAAAAATTCTTTCTCAAGCGTGGTCATTGGGATTAGTGGGGGGATTGATTCTGCCTTGACAGCATTGATTGCGCGAGATGCCCTTGGTGCATCCAGCGTCTTGGGTGTGATGATGCCGTCTCCCTATACCTCTTCCGCTAGTCGACAGGATTCAAAGGCTTTGGCGAAACGTTTAGGAATCACCTTGCTGAATCTTCCGATTACAGGACTTTTCAAAGCTTTTCTCCGTCAACTTCGCCCTCTTTTTGTTGACCGCCCGGTTGATACCACCGAAGAAAATTTACAGGCTCGTATTCGGGGGACTCTCTTAATGGCTCTTTCGAACAAGTTTGGGCATCTGGTCTTAACAACCGGAAATAAAAGTGAAATGAGTGTGGGCTATGCCACTTTATATGGAGATATGGCAGGAGGGTTTGCCGTCATTAAAGATATCCCCAAAATGCAGGTGTATCAACTCGCTCGATGGCGGAGTCACGTTCAGGCCGCCGGTTTTGACGAAGTGAGTATTCCAGAGCGTATTCATTCGCGTGCGCCCTCGGCTGAACTCAAAGCGAATCAGACGGATCAAGATTCTTTGCCACCCTATCCTCAATTAGATGCGATCTTGCATGCCTATGTTGAGAAGAATCATCCCAAAAGCCGGATTGTCCAGGCAGGCTATCCTGTGCGCGCGGTGCAAAAAGTCATACGGCTTGTCGAGCAGAGTGAATACAAGCGTCGGCAGGCTCCTATTGGCATAAAAATTACCAGCAGGGCATTTGGAAAAGATCGCCGGATGCCGATTACGAATCGGTATCTCCCCAAGATCTGAGGAGTTTTTGAAAAGACCCCTAGCGGGAAAAGGTATAGAGATACGATGACCACAGGACATTCCAGCTTCACCCCCACTTCGGCCGTTGGATCTCAGAGTCTGCAGGAAGAACGCGAGACATTGCATCAACGACTGAGGGAAGGGGCCACGGGCGGAGAAGTTGTCCAGGCCTTTTCTGATTTCATGGATGCGCTCTTAATTGCTCGATTCCGTGAGGTCATTCAACAGGGCAATGCCGAGATTCGAGCAAGTCTGCAACAATGTTGTTTGGTGGCGATGGGAGGGTATGGACGAAGGGAACTCGCGCCCTATTCGGATATAGACGTCATGCTGCTCACCAAAGGAGATCAGGCTGAGGTTGCCCACACCATTTCTAAGGGAGTCTTTCATCGTTTATGGGATTTAGGTTTTCAGGTTGGGCATAGCGTTCGATCCATTGCAGAATGCCTGGAGATTGCCGCAAGGGATCTTCCCGCCTGTACCTCCCTCATGGAGTCGAGGTTTCTGGGAGGCCATGCGGCGGTGTTCCAGGAATTTCAGAGAAAATTTGATCGACGAATTCTCAAACGCCAATCAAAACAATTTATTCTCGATAAAATAGAAGAGCGGGAACGGGAATATGCCAAATTTGGGGCAACGGTTTTTTTACTCGAACCGAATGTTAAAAAAAGTAAGGGAGGCTTGCGAGATCTACATTTGGTCCAATGGGTCGGTCAGGCTCGCTACGGGGTTGGAACGATTCAAGAACTCGCTAACCGCGGGATTCTGGCATTTCAGGACTATCAGGTGTTGCAAGACGCGCAAGAATTTCTTTGGCGTCTTCGAGGATTTTTGCATTTTGAAGCGAAGCGGGCCCAGGATATTCTCACGTTTGAAGATCAGGTTCGGCTCGCCGAAATTTATGGATTGTCTGATCTCCCTCATCTGTTAGCCGTTGAACAATTTATGCAGCAGTATTTCCGGCATACGACGGGATTGCATGATCGGTGTCTGCGATTTCTTGAACAGGCACAGGAGCAGTCTTGGGTTGCTCGCATGCGACGGTGGTGGCCGCATTCGTTGATTGAGGATATGTTTCTCATACAAGACCATCGCCTTACCATTCCTTCAGAAAAATTACTGGGTGTCTTGGAAAGCCCTGTTTTGCTGCTGCGGTTATTTGAAATCTCTCAGGATCAAGCGGTGCCGATTGACTCCAGGATTTTAAATGAATTGTCTCAGCATTTAGTCACTGTGCCTAATGAACGGTTTCATACTGAGGAGGTGAGTCGGCTGTTCCGGCGAATTTTGAGTCGGCCCGGGCGAATTGGACACACCCTAGAAGCTATGCATCAAGCCAGTCTATTGGAAAAACTCGTTCCGGCATTTGCTCGAGTGCGAGGGCTCATGCAATTTAACCAATATCATAAATATACGGTTGATGAGCATAGTCTGCTGTCGGTCAAAGAAGCGGAACGTTTGCAGGAGGAGCAAGGGCTTGTTGGTGAGGTGTATCGCCAGATTGTAGACAAGGATATTTTCCACCTCGCGTTATTACTTCATGATTTAGGAAAAGGGCGACCCGGCGATCATTGTAAAATTGGACAAGAAATTACTCATAAAATGGCTGACCGATTGGGATTGTCAGAGAAGGAACGTGAGGTCCTGGCCTTTCTGGTGTTTCACCACTTAGTTATGTCCCATACAGCATTTCGCCGTGATCTGAATGATCCAAAGATTATTCAGGCCTTTGCACGAAAAATGAAAACTGTCGCCGTCCTCCAAAAAATGTTCATTCTTACCGTTGCAGATATTTCAGCGGTGGGGCCGGAAGTGATGACCAAATGGAAGGAATCGTTGTTGGGAGAACTCTATTCTCGAACGTATGAAGACATGGTGCAAGGAACAGGCGCTTCCAAACCGGCAGGTGAGAGCATCTTCCTTCAGCCAGCTGCTCGAAAAGCACTTCTTGAAACCTTAGCGACACAGGGGGCAGATAGTCCTGAGCCTGATGCTGGTTGGTCTTCATGGGTTGATGAGCAATTGGCGCAACTTCCAGATTGGTATGTGGCGTCTACGCCAGTTGAGCAAATGGCCGCACACCTCCTGGCTATGAGTCATTTATCAGTGAGGCCTATACATGTAGAGGGGCGGTTTAATACCGAATTAGGTATTTCTGAATATGTCCTTATCACCCGGGAACAAGCCAAACTCGGACTTTTTATGCAAGTTACTGGTGTTCTTGCTGCATTGGGTCTGGAAGTGCTGAATGCCCAGATTATGACATTGGATGATGGCACGGTGTTGGATCTATTTTCTGTGAACGATACGGATTGGGAGGGGCAGCCTTCGGACTATCGATTTAATGAAGTCTCTCATGAAATTCAGGCGGTCGTGCAAGAAGAACATTCGGTGGAGCAAGTGTTCCAGCGTCGCCGCCGTCTGGTCTTGGGCCGGAAATTTCCTACCGGACGTCGGCCGACGGAAGTCCTCATTGATAATGAGGTGTCCGATTCCTATACCGTGATTGATGTGTTTGCGGACGACAAATTAGGCCTCTTGTTTCTGCTCGCTAAAACCTTAGTGCAGTTGGACCTCTCGATCCATATGGCAAGGATTGGGACGCGATTAGATCAGGTGGTGGATGTATTTTATGTCACAACGGCCTCTGGGGAAAAAATTCAGGACCCTAGGCTTTGTGAACAGGTTCAAGCCGGTCTTCAAAACGCCGTTAATGTATTTCTGGATGAAGAGCAATAATCGAATGAGGGGATATGAGGTTGCTGGTGGCGAAAACCAGTAAAAGATCCCCTCACAAAGAATGTGACACCCCGAAAAGGTTAGGGTTGTGTCGGATATTGCGGATTAGCGGATAATTCATGAATCGCTTCGCACAGAATCCGTTCAGCCTCTCCATGCTGTTGGATTCCATGAGCCAGAAGAAATTTCCCGGTTTGCATCACAGTGTTAGTTAAATCATGATGGCATTTACAGTCTTCTCTTGTTCGGATATTCAAAAGCGTTGCCCCTGCAAAGGCGGCCATTCGTAACTCCATCCCTTCCCACAAGTCGCCGACTTCTTGTTGATAGGCATGGAGGACATTCTGAATAGCCTCCTGCCGGTTGCCTATTGCCGAGGCGAGGGCCCAATAGACCAAATGCCCCAAAAAGAACCCAAGGTCACAGGCTGGGTCCCCAATACTTGCGCTCAATTCAAAGTCGATTACGCCAATGGTTCCTTGCCCGATACGAATATTTTTGGGTTGATAATCAAGGTGGAAGAATCCTTTTTTTGTGGCAGCGAGACTTTGTTGTCGAAGAATCTGTAGATGGCTCAAGTCTTGTTCCGATACATGGGCGCCTCCAAGGTCAACTGTTCGCTGTGACAGGATGGTCTCCCAATGTTGGCGATCTTTTTTTTCTGATCCCCAAAAGGGTGGGATTGGGCTGGTAAGGCAATGACATTCCGACAGAAAGCCGATGACCTTTTGGGTGATGGTGGGATCGAAGATGCGATGTTGAAATTGGTGTTGAAGCGATTCGCCGAGAGGACAGACTTCAGTTAAGGCGAGGGTCCAGGTCGAGGGCTGAAAAAAGATAACCTCAGGAATGTTCACGGTCTGATTGTGTCGACAAGTTAGCCACTTAAGCACTCGATACTCCGCAGAAAGTCGTCGACGTGGCTTAGGTTTCATAGGCTGTCCAATGGTTCCCGAACCCACCGTATCTCCAGCATATTTAATGAAACCTCGTCGTCCGTCTGTGAAATGAATATGAAATACCTGGTCGATTTTCCCAGGAACGGTACATCGGATACCTTGAATAGCACCCAGGTTCATACCATGAACGAGGATGGAAAGCTTTTCTTGGAGAATCTCCTCCATCTCCTTTCTGCCATTTCGACAAAGTTTCCAGACCTTTGTGCGTTGAGCCAAACTCAGGTGTGACGGAAGAGCGGCGAAGAACTCCTTTTTCCCTTCTTCCCCTTGAGCCAGCTTGGCACGTAAGGTCGTGGCTCGAATGGGGAGCGACGCTGTGGGGG
>JAOUNC010000249.1 GCA_029881175.1 Nitrospirota bacterium
ACCTTCGTGGTTCCGGTGTCGTTGGATATGCAGAGCCAGGGAGAACAGGTCGAAGCCAGCATTGAAGAAACCACGAATCAAGACGCGCTTCCGACCGAACCGTTAGTTGGAGATGTGTCGGGGCATGAGCCGTCTCCTCAAATCGGGGGTAGCGGGGAATTCTATCTTGAAACGGAAGTGGCTTCTCAAGGACCAGTCAACGAAGTCGATGACTTGAAAGAAATTGAGCAGATGCTCAACGAGGACTCTCCGTTAAATGAGTCTGCCGAGCCGGTTATGGAAGGTGATTCGATGGACAATACGATGAATGACGGCGTGCAAGAGAAAACGGCCATTGAGGCTGAACTCGACACACATGCGTCGGTCAATTCCGAAGTATACTATCCTGAATTCGTGGAAGAAAATCCGGTGGTTGAGCCACACATTGTGGGCGAGGGTATGAGCAATGATTCCCCTATTGAGCCCTCGGCCGATGTGCAAGCGCAAGAAAAGACAATAGATTTATCAGAAGCGATGCCTATAGAGTCTGCATTCGAAGATGGGTCAACAGAAGCCGATTTTATCCAGGATTATGCTGCTGATCATCCGGTGGATGAACAGGGTGATGGCCATGCCACGGAGGCCGAACTGGAATTAGAGGCGCAACATTTGTGAGGTTTTGAGTCTGGAATGTTGACGTGAGATCAACGTTTTTGTGCCCATTTTTTTGCTAGGAGAGTGGAAACATTCTCCTAGCATTTTTTATTATCCTACCAGTCAATTATCCTCAATCCGCCAGCTGGCTAATGTTCACTGCTTCGACAGGTCGGCTTCACTGGCTGTTCGTCAAGGCGAATGGGCTACCCGTCAATTCGGTGAGTGCGAAACCCCCGTTCCGGCTGAGTCAGCCTCTCCAAGCGGGAGATTTATCTATCGGGCCGTTCATCGATGAACTCACGAAAATGTTCCACAGGCTTTTTTACCAGTACCAATAGGGATTGTAGCCATAATACCGACCTCCGGGGCCCCAATAAGGATAGGCATAGGGATACGGATATAGCCCACAATAATAAGGGTAAGGGTGCACATAGCGTGGGTAGTCTGAAGAATACGTCGGCCAAATTTTGAAGTCTTTGATAGTGAGGGTGGGGTAGATATAGTCCGTCTCATCCAGTTTTTGTGTGAGAGAGCCTGACAGTTCTCCAACAAGTGTGATGCGGGTTCCAGCAGGAACGGTGGCTGGATCTAAAAACGTCTGTTGGTAAGCAATATAGCGACCTTGTGACTGGGTGAGATCCGTTGTAGGTTCCTGTTCTTGGATTAAGGGCAATTGAAGAATAATGAGTTCCGTAGCATGCGGTAGGCGTTTAGCTGAAAGGATCTGGCCCCCTAAGATAATCAGTTTCCCTTTATAGTCATCCGGAGCCGCCTTAATTTGAGAAAAGGACAAGGTGTCATTGAGTTGATTGGCCAGATCGGGTGAAAGCGTGGCTTTGTAAGGCTTTGCACAGCCAGCCAATAAAGCCAGAGCAGACACTCCCACCGCGAGCGTTAAAAGGTATGAAGCGGATGGTCTACCTTGGGGTGAATGTGAAGTCATATGCGCAACTTTAAGAGGATGGCACTGTGGCCAGCTTACGGCTTGTTCTTTGGCGTGGCAAAGTTGATTTCAGTAGCGACCCAATCCCGATTTGCAGGAAGTCCTTTTTTTGTGACTTCTGCGACCAAACGATCGCCAACTTGTGGACGAACATCTTTTTGATGAATCCCCTCTTGTTGCCAAATGGTCTGGGGTTGAAAGGCCAAAGACAGCGTCTGGCCTTTGGGGGTTTTCACCACCACATGATCTATTTGCATGGCAGTCACGGTCCCCATGATATGGGCGGCATCTCCGTGTCCCAAGGCAAATGCCGGAAGGATGAGTACAGAGGCGAGAATCAAGAGACGGAAAATTGATTTCATGATAGCACTCCTTTTGCCTTCGAATTAATGATGATGGGGGGTGGCGGGTTCCACGTCTTCCCCTGATAAAAATTGATCAAGCATGTCTTGCTGGGCTTGCTCGGCACGAGTGCTGGGATTGTCTCGTTTCATCTCCGCGACTTCCTCTGGGGTAATGTTGGGGAGATGTCGAATGAAGAAGACGAGTTTCCAACTTTCCTGATCTTCTTCAGGAGCCCCTTTACCCCAGGCAGGCATACCGGTGAAGCGAATGCCTGAATGAATCACGTAAAAAAGTTCGCCATCCTGCAGAGACTGAATGGCCGGATCTCTGAGGTCAGGAACCGGTGGGTAAAAATTCGGTCCCATCTCTGTTTTTCCGCTTCCGTCATTGGCATGGCATGTGGCGCAGTGGTCGGCAAAATGATGCCGGGCTTCAGCCAGAATCTCGGGAGAAAAACGAATGGGATTGGACATTTTGAGAAAATGACTTGGAGTGGCCATGTGGCGGATGAACCTGGCGATTTTGACTTCCCATTCCGGTGGGGTGGCTTTGGCGGTGAAGGTGCCAGGAAGAAGCCATAGGGCAGCCAGGATTCCTCCAACGAGGAGTACCAAACACAAAAAAAACAGCCATTTGATTCGTCTTAACATGGGGTACCTCTGTCAATCAGTGTACCTGGTTGGAGATTTTCATCACAAGTCGAACATGGAAATAAGAAGCAAATGGTTGCGAGCCAATAGGTATATGCAAGACAATCTTAAAAGTCGTGGAAGAGACGTTGGGGGAGAGATGACCGGGTGAGGAAAGCGATTATCCAGGAAATATTATTGTGAGCGGTGGTGACAATGAGTGAGGCATCTGTAGCATGGGTTCAGGGTCTGCAGAATCCTGAAAGTTACCCCCATCCGGTTGACCAGATAAAGCTGCTTGAAACCCATATTTCCTGGATCCTCTTGACCGGATGTTACGCCTACAAGATTAAAAAACCCGTGAAATTTTCGTTTGTGGATTTTTCCACATTAGAAAGGCGTCGGTGGTTCTGTGAAGAGGAAGTGCGACTGAATCGCCGGCTAGCGCCTGAGGTATACCTGGGAATTGTTCCGATTACGGGTTCCCCCTCTCATCCTCGTATGCATGGCTCAGGACCCCCTTTCGAATTCGCCGTCAAAATGAAACAATTTTCATCAGCGTCAGAGATTCACGGTATTCTGAACTCCAAGGAAAGGGCGGAACCGTTTATCCAGGAATTGGCTGAGATCATTGCGCAGTTTCATGCTCAGATTGAACAGGCTGGGGAGGAAGTTCCCTATGGGAATCCCGATATGGTTTGGCGAC
Source organism: Nitrospirota bacterium (assembly GCA_029881175.1). GTDB lineage: Bacteria > Nitrospirota > Nitrospiria > Nitrospirales > UBA8639 > Nitrospira_E. The sequence continues at coordinate 3,260 of JAOUNC010000249.1, forward strand.
CGGTGGGTGAATGTCTTGATGAAATGCCTCTTGAACTCCTTACGCAGACCGTTCGGGAACATTTGAACCTCATTGAGAGAGGGCTCTTGGAGGAATGGCGGAATGTGTCTGTCATCTTTCGGCAACGGAAGCAATCCGGCTATGTTCGAGAATGTCATGGGGATCTGCATTTAGGCAATATTGCGATATTTGAAGGAAATGTGTGCGTATTTGATGCGTTGGAGTTCGAGCCTCGTCTTCGCTGGATTGATGTCATGAGTGAAGTGGCGTTCCTGGTTATGGATTTGGAGAAACATGGTCGCCAAGACTTAGCCTATCTGTTCTTGAATCGATACCTGGAATTGACGGGAGACTACGAAGGTTTGAAAGTCTTGAAATTTTACAAGGTGTATCGGGCATTAGTTCGAGCGAAAGTGGCGGGGTTGCGATTGGCACAGTTGGCCGAACGCGGCATGGAAGAAGAAAAGGCTAAAGGTGAACTGACTGGATACGTTGAGCTCGCTCATCGTTTCATGGCCTGCGTTTCTCCGGCTCTCATCCTTATGCATGGGGTCTCGGGAACGGGTAAAACAACCGTGTCCACAGAAATAGTCAAAGCCGTTGGTGCCATACGCGTACGATCCGATGTTGAACGAAAGCGGCTCTTTGCCGAAACCGTGAAGTCCAAGACGCCTGTTCCTCAAGATGTTGGTCTTTACCACTCAGACATGACAGCACGGACTTATGCACAATTGCGGGATTTAGCGCGGACGCTTCTCCAGGAAGGGTTTCTTGTCATTATTGATGCCACTTTTCTTCAACAATCTCAACGAGAGGTATTCAGAGATTTAGCCAAAGCGGAGGAATGTGAATGGCTCATCGTGGATGTGTCTGCTCCCCAGGCAGTCTTGGCGGAGAGGATAGAACTGCGGTCTCGAGAAGGTCGTGATGCGTCAGATGCCACCGTCGAGATTATGAAACAGCAACAAGAAACCGATGAACCCTTTACTCAGGAAGAAAAACCGAATGTGATTAATGTAGATTCAACTGACCCACAATCCATTCTTTCCGCATTAGAAGACATCAAGAAAAATGCCGGGTTTTGAGGCAAGAGATATAGGCGTCTTTCATAGACGTGGGTTCCTCAGGATTCCGACCCACGCGCTGTTTGGCAATATTCCAGAATTTTCCTTGTAGAGACGTTCCGGTGGAACGTCTTCCTGAACAGTCTCTTCCTACTTCATCAATTCCTGAATCCGTTGATCGGTGCCGCCTAATTTCAAGTAATTTTGGTAATGGTGTTTGGCTTTTTGCAAGTCTGCTTTGTGAAATTCATAAAAAGCCCCCATATTAAATTGCCCGTCAACAGAATCAGGCCGTAAGGCGAGACCTTTTTGATAGGCTTCCTCCGCTTGGTCCATTTGCTGTTGTGAAACCAGAAGCACACCCAAATTGAAATAGGCTTCGGCATCAGTGGGATGTAACTGCGTGACTCGCTGGAAATGTTCAATGGCTTGTTGAGGTTGGTGTTGCTGCTGCAACACGAAGCCCAGGTTGTAATGCGCTTCGGCGTGATCGGGGTTGGTCTGTAGCACATGCTGGTACGCCTCTATGGCCTGGTCTAAGTGCTGCTCCTGTTCGGCCAGGCGACCTCGGAGATACCATCCTTCCGCATGTCCGGCATCCTGATCCGTTAGAAGGATCAAGAGTTCCTGGGCCCGTTCAATGTGATTGCGTTGCATAAGTTGGTAGGCCAAAAGATACAGGGCTTCT
>JAOUNC010000250.1 GCA_029881175.1 Nitrospirota bacterium
AATCGTTGATCCAATTAGGAGATAGAAAAATTGTCTTCGTGGAAGCCCCCTTTCTCGCCAATACGCTTGAAAAAGAAGCACGAGGGCGATAACCATAAGTGCTATCCACCAAACTACACAAAAATGAAAGACAATACCTGGGACCCCCCAATAAGGGAATATAGATATAGGTTGGACTTTTAGGATAAAAAATGGCGTGGCATCGAAAACCAGAAAAATTCCACCAACAACATAATTCCACTTAATAACATTTTTCCATGAAATTTCCTTATGAATTAAATAAAGTACATGATGCAAGAAAGTGATAGGGATAAAAATGGCGCCGGCCATCAAGAGGCGAAGATTGAATAGGGCATAGGCCTCAGAATCAGAAATCTGCCAAGCGAAATATCCAAAGCTCCATATAGCAGTGAACATTCCAAATAAGCCAAACGTCCAATGTCGAGGATCTCTTGGAGCGCGGAAATAGATAAAAGAGGCGAGTCCAATTGCTGCCAGACCATTTAGCACTCCACTAATAGCAAATAATTCCATAGCTATCGCTTTAGCAAGGAAAAATAATTAATAAAAGTAGCAGGAGGGAAGAGGTCAGCATACCCAAAAAGGCCGCACCAGCCTTGAGGAGGTTCGCATTGAAAGTGAACAGTACGCCCAAACGCCAAAATGGTCAAGCCTTACAGATAATTTTTCGGAATATTTTGGCGGGCATCACTCAAGTCGCACAAGATACTGACGACGAATCTGCCTACCCTTAACTAAGGAAAAATTAGGAAAAGGAGGGGTGGAGAAGGGGTAGTTGCAGTAATGGCACTAAACTTGGAAGGGTTTGATGATCAGATAACCCCGTTCCAAAGCGATCAATAATGACCGCATGCAGACCAGCCTGCCTGGCTCCTTCAAAATCTTCAATTCTATGATCACCGACGTGCAGAGCCTCATCCGGAACAAGCATGTGCTGATCGAGTGCATACGAAAAAATTTTCGAAGCTGGCTTGGCTGCTCCCGCTAAACTGGAAATAGTTACAGAATCAAAAAACTGATCAATTTCGAGCGCACGGACCACTTGAAAAAATCGACTATCGAAATTCGAAATCAGCCCAAGCTCAAAGCCTTGTTCCTTTAATTGAGTCAGAACCTCTACGGTCTCTGGAAATAATTGCCAATGCGTGGCCTGCCCAAACGCTTCAAAGACTTCTTCGAAAAACTCGTCAAATTCCTCAAACATCCCTACTCGATAAAACACAGCATGCACGACATCGAACCACCACAACCGTTCACATTGCTTGAGTTTCTCTGGCCGTTCCACCGAAAAAATTGGCGCCGGCATTTCCTTTATCACTTCCTTAAATGCGTTGTTCAGAGAGATCACCATTTCTTCAGAGTCAGCGACCCCATATTTTTTAGCATACTGGGCATAAACCACTCCTACAGAACCCTTGACATCAAACAAGGTTCCGACCGCATCAAAAAATATTGCCTTAATCGGAGATGGCTCCATAATGATCTCACATAATTAGCATGATGAAACAACGCACCCACGAAAAAGAGGGAGAGGTCCGAACCGGGAAAGGAACGGGCATTCAGAAATTAGGCAGGAGACACCAGACAAGAAAGAAACGAGAATAAACCTCAAAAAAAAGAAAGGTCGATTATTTTTTCTTGCCTTTTTCACGTCTAGCCGTTTCAAGGCTTTTCACACGACGTTGATTCTTCCGATGTTTTCTTCGCATTTCACGATCTTTTTCACGACCACGAGGCATAGAGACTCTCCTTATTCAAAAACGGGATTGTTAATGATGCATTCTATACCACAGCCTTCCTCAAAGGAACAAGAGTGCCGTATTGCCGGAGCTCAAAGCCCGTGGTATAACATCCAGCCGCCTCAAAAAACCCAACGTCTTATGTCATCTCCTCAATTAGATAAAACCTACAACCCCAAGGCCGTAGAGCAACAATGGGGAGCCTATTGGGCTGAGCACAAGCTTTTTCAGCCACGTCCAACGGAAGAGTCCGAGTCCTATTCTATCGTCATTCCTCCACCCAACGTCACCGGCTCCCTCCATATTGGTCATGCGCTCAATCATACACTTCAGGATATCCTTATTCGGTGGAAGCGCATGCAGGGACTCACAACCCTCTGGCTCCCCGGAACTGACCACGCCGGAATTGCCACACAAAATGTGGTGGAACGGCAATTACAAGCCGAAGGGCTTGGACGCGATGACCTAGGACGTGCGGCCTTTATCGAACGGGTCTGGAAATGGAAAGAACAATCGGGGAACACCATTCTCGCGCAAATCCAACAACTAGGAGCTTCCTGTGATTGGGATCGCCTTCGCTTCACCATGGACGAAGGCCTTTCACGTGCCGTTCGGGAAGTCTTTGTCCGCCTCTATGAAGAAGGACTCATCTACCGGGGTGAACGCCTAATCAACTGGTGCCCGCGCTGCCTGACTGCCCTATCAGATATTGAGGTCGAACACGAAGACATCAAGGGCACGCTCTACCATATTCGTTATGCCCTCACTGATGACCCGGAGATATATCTCACCGTCGCCACCACACGGCCTGAAACATTGCTCGGAGATACCGCCGTCGCCGTGCATCCCGAAGATCCCCGCTATCAACAGTTCATCGGCAAACAGGTCAAATTGCCCCTAACTACACGCTCCATTCCCATCGTGGCTGACTCCATTTTAGTGGACCGAGAATTTGGCACAGGTGCAGTTAAAATTACACCCGCGCATGACTTTAACGATTTCGAGGCTGGGGAACGGCATGGCTTACCATCTCTCACCATTCTTGACTATAAGGCCCGAATAGATCCATTGGGTCTCAAGAATGCCATGGTGGATGCAGACATCTTGGCTCTCCTCAGTCTCAAGTCCGTCGAAGACGCCCGTCCTATTGTGACTGAAGCACTCAAGCAACGGGATCTTCTCATTCAAGAAGAAGACCATCCTATGGCGCTAGGAAAATGCTACCGCTGTAAAACAGTCGTCGAACCCTATTTGTCACCACAATGGTTTGTGAAGACAGCTCCCTTGGCGGCGCCCGCTATCGAAGCCGTGGAAACGGGGGCCATTCGCATCATTCCAGATGGGTGGAAAAACAATTACCTCGGATGGATGCGGAACATTAAAGATTGGTGCATTTCCAGGCAAATCTGGTGGGGGCATCAAATCCCGGCCTGGTACTGTCGCACCTGCAACAAGGAGCATCTTCTGGAAACAGGTCATGCCGTCGGGACGACGGCAGAAGAAGGGATCCTCACTGAGCCAATTCGCATGAGTTGCTTCATCACATCCGATGCGAAACCCATTGTGTCAAAAACAGACCCAACCGTGTGTCCTCAATGCGGAGGGTCGGATGTCTTTCAAGATCCCGACGTCTTAGATACCTGGTTTTCCTCTGCGCTCTGGCCGTTTTCTACCCTTGGATGGCCAGAGCAAACTCCAGACTTGAAAACATTCTATCCCACCTCAACATTAGTCACTGGCTTGGATATCCTCTTTTTTTGGGTAGCCAGAATGATCATGATGGGGATCAAGTTCACCGGGCAGGTTCCTTTCCGAGACGTCTATATTCATGCCTTGGTCCGTGATGCCGAAGGCCAGAAAATGAGCAAGTCCAAAGGCAACGTCATCGATCCCCTCACCAAAATGAGCCAATATGGAACGGATGCCTTACGCTTTACCCTGGCCTCGATGGCCTCGCCAGGACGTGACATTAAATTGGCCGAAGAACGCATTGAAGGCTATCGAAACTTTGCCACAAAAATATGGAATGCTGGACGATTCATCCAGCTCTACGCTGACGGTGCCAAAGCAGCGGTCCCGCCCGCATCGCGCCCATTCCCGGATCAATGGATCCTAAGCCGCTTAAACCATTGCATTCGTGAGGTCAACCAGGCCTTGGAGAATTATCGATTTGATCAGGCCACGTCTCATCTCTATCAATTCATCTGGCATGAATACTGTGATTGGTTTATTGAATTAGCCAAACCCAGCCTTCAACAAGAGCACCATCCAGATGGGCCGGTCACGCGCCAGACGCTCGTAGAATCATTCGAAATCATTCAACGCCTGCTCCATCCCGTCATGCCATTTATCACAGAAGAAATTTGGCAATCCTTCCCGCATGAAGGCATGTCGATTATGACCCAGCCCTTTCCAACCGAGCATCCGGGTTGGACCAACAGCCAAGCCGAGCACGACTATGCACTCCTCCAAGGGTTTGTCACGACCACACGCACTGGCCGAGCCCTGCTGAACATTCCAGCAACCGCACCCCTCACCATTTGGGGCACCACCACGAACCCTGTCGAGACGGCCAATCTTCAAAAATTACAACCCTATATCGAATCCATCCTGCGCTCAACACTTCAGCTCACCCCAACGGCCACCTGGCCTTCTGCCCATATCTTGCAACTGGTCAATGGAAACCTGACGGTTGGGATCCCCATTGAATCAAATCTCGACCTTCAACAAGTGGTTAAAAAAGTCAAAAAACAGGTGGAAGCCAAGCACAAAGAATACAGCCGACTTCAAGACCGTGTGGCCTCACCGACATTCCGAGAAAAAGCTGAGCCTTCCGTGATTCAAGAGTCCGAAGCACGCCTGACCAACCTCAGACAAGAGCTGGACCTGCTGACCAGCAGCGAGCAACAACTCGCCAACATGTTGACCTAATGGGCACGAGCCAGTCACCCGCACCACCGCCACGTTCCTATATCCGACAGATCGTCCATACAGCCTTAGAAGAAGATCTGGGGTTGGGGGATCTGACCTCTAGCACCCTTCTTTCCGACTCTATGTCGGCCAAAGCTCAAATCATTTCGAAAGAGGCCATGATTGTGGCTGGGGTCATTGTCGTGCAAGAAGTCCTTCATCAAATTGACGACACCATCATCGTACAATCGCATCAGCAAGATGGAGACCGGGTGTCCCCCCAAACGCCACTTCTGAGCCTGACAGGGAACGCTCGGTCACTACTTCAAGCGGAGCG
>JAOUNC010000010.1 GCA_029881175.1 Nitrospirota bacterium
GGCTTTTTTTTATGGCATGGTGAAAAATGCAGTCCACAATTGCAAGCGATGGGAAAAGCCTCTGGCAGTTCGGAATCATTGAGTGAATCAGGATTGGGTGTATGAATAAAACTGAACCGAACCATTTATCGTTGACTCAACGTGAGCAGCTTCGAAAAATTGTGACCGAGGCCTGTGGGCCAATTGGACCGTATTGGCCCATGAAAACCTTTGCCTATTACAATCCGTTAAGGGATCTTGAGCACTTTCCGTTTGCGGAGGCTATTGGAAAAGCCCAACATTTACTGGGGGGGCAGGGGTTCCTCCCCCCTGAAGAATATCGAAAATTATTTCATCAAGGTCGAATCACCCAGGCTGCCGTTGCACGAGCTCTTCAACGGGTCGGTCCTCCTCTCCCTTCTCCAGCCACTCTTCAAATTGGTGGCCGCACGATTCACGCAAGAGACATCTGGGGGCTTCATGCCAGGTATGGCCTGGAAGCGATGAACCCGATCCTTCTCAAGTGGACCCTTGAAAACGAGGGGGCGACCGCACGGTTCCGATCCGATCTCCCGGAGGATTCTCAGCAAGTCATCATTGACCAAACGATTCGAGAATGTGAGACATGCCGACATGATCCCGAAGTGGCCTATCTGCACAATCTCTGGAAAAGTTCGTTATCCGCCTTCCACTTGTCTGATCCTTTTTCGGGCGGTCATTCCGTGTCGACTACGAATGTCGGGGGGGATTCTGATTCTTCCAACATGTCGGGCAATGCCATTGTGGTGGAATTGCCTCCAGACCGGACATTGGGTGATTGGTTGGATAGTGTCACAGGAAGCACCCAGGTTGAGGCGATCAACCAGCAACTAGTCAAATGGATTGCCGCATTTGTTGACGAGGGGCTTGCAGGATGGAACATGCCTTCGCGAGAAAAGGGGTTCTACGCCGCCTGGCGAGAACTGGCCCAAGAGGATTATTCGACCAGGCTCCTAGGCATTGCACATGTTCAACAAAAAATTCGTGAACTTCCTGATGATGCGGAGGAGGCATTGTTTCAGCATCTTCAGCGTCTGGACATTCCCAGTGCGCGTTGGCATGAATATCTCTCGCGGCACCTGGCTCAACTACCGGGATGGGCCGGGATGATTCGTTGGCGTGGAGAGAACCCTGGATATCCCGCACAACAACAGTATCCTATAGATCCGCTGCAATATCTGGCTGTCCGACTCTTTTATGAATCAGGAATCGTGGACGGATTGTGTGAACGGGAATGGGGAATTAGTGGAACTCTTTCTACACTGGTGGCGCATTGGACCAAACACCCGGAGAACTATCAGGCCTTAGGGTTCTTTCAGTCCCATGAAGCCGGTCACCAAATGCATGGTGTGTGTCATAAGGCCTGGCGTCTTTTTCATCTTTCTCAATTTTTAGAATTACGCCCCATTGAGCTGCACGAATTGTCCTTCACCGAGGCTTCGACTTTAATGGAATGGTTGGACCTCTTCCCCAAGGAGGCTCATGGGCCGGTATGGCTTGAAGCCTATGAAGAAGGTTACCGGGATTCTCTTCTGAAGAAGATTATTGAACAGCCAGGAGTGGCTTCGCTGGGTGAGGAACGTCCTCTGGCGCAAGGGATTTTTTGTATCGATGCTCGATCAGAGTCGTTTCGTCGTCATCTGGAGGACCAGGGGTCATATGAAACATTTGGGTATGCGGGGTTTTTCGGAGTGCCGATGAGTCATGTGGCATTTGATCGTCACGACCACCTGGCTCTGTGCCCCATTTTGTTGACGCCTAATTCGGAAGTTGTCGAGGTTCCGCGAGTGGGGCAAGATGAGACGCAGCGGAGCTATTTTTCCGGGACTCGGTGGCATCAACTCAGTCACCATCTGTTTCATGATCTTAAACACAATCCCATTGCCTCCTTTATGCTCATTGATGTTCTCGGGATGTTTTTTAGCCTCGGGTTGGTTGGGAAAACGCTGTTTCGAACTACGTTCGATACCCTCAAGAATGGTGTCCACCACTGGCTTGGAAAGCCCGTTGCCACCTATATTCCGGTTGATCGGTCAAGTGAGGAGATGGAAAAGGGAAGCTCTCCAGGTCAGTTAGCTCATGGCTTTACTCTTCAAGAGCAAGCTGCTTTTGTGGAAGGTGGATTGCGTGTGATCGGGTTGACGAAAAATTTTGGACGGTTTGTCATGGTGTGTGGCCATGGAAGTCAGTCCGACAATAATCCCTATTATGCGGCCTTGGACTGTGGAGCCTGTGGCGGAAGCCATGGTGACCCGAATGCTCGCGTGTTTGCCGCGATGGCAAATAACTTGAACGTTCGAGCAATTTTGAAAGAGCATGGTCTGGCCATCCCAGAGGATACCTGGTTTCTTCCAGCCAAGCACAACACGACCACGGATCGCGTCACATTGTATGACCTGGTTGATATTCCTCCTAGTCATGGTGAGGATTTAAAACAGTTGATCAAGGATTTGGAACAGGCAGGGACTCATCAGGCCGTGGAACGCTGTGGCCGAATTCCCGGTGCGCCGACAGCGGTATCGCCACAAGAGGCCTGGAAACATGTCAGAACACGCAGTATGGATTGGGCCAATTCCCGGCCTGAATGGGGGTTATCAGGAAATGCGGCTTTTTTGATTGGAAGGCGGGCCCTCACCAAGGAACTGGATTTGGGGGGGAGAGTGTTTTTGCATTCCTACGACCCTGGCTCAGACCCGGAAGGCAGTCTTCTAGAAAAAATCATGACGGCACCTTTGATCGTGGGGGAACTCATTAATTTGACGTATTATTTTTCGGCGGTGGATCCTTGGGCCTATGGGAGTGGGAGTAAGGTCATTCACAACATGGTCGGTGGAATTGGTGTGATGTTAGGGAGCCAAAGTGATTTGCAAAAAGGCCTTCCTCTTCAATCGGTCAATGACGGGGCGCGACATTATCATGAACCCATGCGTCTGTTAGCGATCATTGAAGCGCCGCCAGATCGAATACGGTCTATCATTCAGAAGCACAGTCTTCTGCAGCATGTCTTTCATCATCAATGGATGAACTTGGTGGCTTTGGATCCGGACTCCCATGTATTTTCACGGTACCTCCCAAATGCAACTTGGGAACCCGTGACTGCCAATACATGACTTGTGAAGCGGAAGAAACGTATGTTGAATCTGAAGAAGCACAGAATTCCTCCTCTTTTCGATAGGAGATTGTTGTGCATAGGGCTTTCGGTTGCCTCTATAGGGGCAGGTAGCCCCAAGTCAGATGGACATAGGACTCCACCATCATTTTTCCCTTTGCCTCGGAGTTGTGGATGGAATGTGGTGCTTGGTATAAGTTCAGAGGTCTATGTATTTTGAAAAAGATGAGGCCTCTTTTTAAATCGGCTGGACACCGAGTAGCGAGAGTGGGAACATCTGGTTTGCCGAAACAGCATTCATAATGGTTGTAGGGTTTTCAGTTTTTCTGTATTTCAGGATAGGCTGGAGACAGTGCAAGCCAACCAGGTTTTTTTGAACACCTCATTCGAAAAATCTGTGGTTGGCTTTTTTTGTATCGTGTGGGGTTCATCGGGAAGAGCCCAACATGTTCGGGAGATTGCAGACCATGAAGTCGTCTTTTCCGAAACAGTTTATGGCAAAAGGCCTAGCCCTTTTCGGCGTCTGGCTTGTCTTGTCGGGACGCTATGACCTTTTTCATCTGATCATAGGTTTTATAGTTGCCTGTGGCGTGGCCTGGTTAAATACCGGCTATTCTCATGCTGCCTTTCAGCAATTTCCATGGGTGCGGTCCGTGCTGTATGTCCCTTGGCTCTTTCTGCGGATTGTTCAGAGTAGTCTGCATTTGACTAAACTCATCCTTACTCGGTCCTTACCCATTCATCCCAAGCTGATTTCCTATCGGTCTCATTTGCAGCATCAGGGTGCGATCGTGCTGCTGGCGAATTCCGTGACCTTAACCCCTGGCACCATTACGGTGGAACTCAACGGGAACCACTTGTTGGTTCATGCCATTGATGAGGTGGCCGCCGAGGATCTCACGAGCGGTCGGATGGAGAGAAAAATTGCCGGAGTGTTTCAGCAGGAGGCGAAGCGGTGATGACAGAATTTTTTCTGATGGTGCTAATTGTGCTTTCCCTCCTGATTCTCGTGTATTTGTACCGGGTCATTCAGGGCCCGACGGTTTTTGATCGGGTGTTGGGGCTGAATGGGATTTCGACCAAAGCCATTATATTGGTCGTGGTCATGGGCACGGTCTATGATCGTGTGGACATGTTCGTCGATATTTCTACCGGGTATGCCCTTCTGAACTTGGTCGGGGCCTTTGCTATTGCCAAATTTCTTGAGCAGCGAGGCAACTTGTAAATGGTTATCCTGGCGATTGCGTTTATCCTGGTGGGCCTGTTTTTTCTCGTGGTTGCGGCGATTGGCACGTTGCGTCTTCCCGATGTGTTTACACGGTCGCATGCGGTTTCCTTGACCGATTCGTTGGGGGCATTTTGTGTGTTGTTTGGGCTGTCTCTGTATCAGGGGTTTGGTATTAATATGTTAAAGATCCTGGTTGTGCTGGGCTTGCTCTTTCTGCTGAATCCCGTCATTGCCCATGCCACTCTTCGCGCCGCGTATCGGGTAGGTGTCAAGCCAAAGGCGGAGGAAGACGCATGATCTATGCGGTGAATATTGCCCTGCTGTTGCTCTTATTGGTGACGGCAGCTAGCGCAACGTTTTTGGTGAAGGAATTGATGAGTTCGGTCTTTATCTTGGGCTCATACAGTTTCTTCCTGGCTTTGGTCTGGGCCTGGCTGGGTGCGGTAGATGTGGCATTTGTGGAGGCAGTGATTGGGGCCGGGTTGGCGACCGTGTTGTTTCTGATTACCTTGTTTGATACGGCTCCAAAAGACAGCCGTCTTCGTCGTCCACCTCCGCCATTGGCTGGAGTGCTGGGGCTTCCCTTACTGGGCATTCTCCTCTTATTCGCGGCGAATGATCTTTGGCCGTTTGGTGATCCGACCTCTCCGCCCAACATCCACATTTCTCCGGTGTACCTGCAGCAAAGTTTTGCGGACACGCTGACGCCCAATGTGGTCACATCAGTGCTCATGGACTATCGTGGGTTTGATACGCTGATTGAAACCGTGGTGATTTTTACCGCCGGGATTGCTTGTGCCTTGCTACTCAGGGAGCCCGGTCGATGAAACGAATGCACGACAGTCTGATCGTCCAGACCATGAGTCAGTTGCTCATTCCTCTAGCCCAGTTATTTGCCCTGTATGTCTTGTTCTTCGGTCAGTATGGTCCGGGAGGAGGGTTTGTGGCTGGCGTGATTTGGACGACGAGCATGATCTTGACCTTTTTAGTGTTCGGGCTGAAGTCCCCCCAGGGGCGCTTCGTAGAAAAGATGCTGCATGGAGATGGCCTGGGATTGATTGTTTTTGTCGGTGTCGGCGGTCTCTGTCTCATCGGTGGAGGAGAGTTTTTGAACTATGCCCACCTGGATATTCCAGGTGTAGATGCTCCTGCACGCCGGTATATTGGAATTCTCTTGGCGCAAATCGGGGTCGCCATTGATGTAGCGGTGACTGGGATCTCTATTGTGCTGAGCCTGGCCTATCACGATACTGAACAGGAATATGATGTTTGAGTTGATCCAAGGGTGGCTGCAGCGTCCCAATTACATCGCGTTCGTGCTGTTATTTCTGTGGGGTATTTATATCATGGTGACCCGGTATAACCTCGTGAAGAAACTCATCGGGATGTATCTCATGCAAACTAGTGTCATCTTCTTCCTGGTAACGACCAGTGCCAAGCAAGGCGCCACGGTGCCCATCTTACTGTCCACCACCGAGGCTATTCAGCCTGAAGTTTATACGAATCCTCTTCCTCATGTGTTGACCTTGACGGCCATTGTGGTGGGGGTCGCCACCCTGGGGGTCTCCTTGGCCCTGGCCGATGCCATTTATAAAAAATACGGCAGCCTGGATGAGGAAGAGATTCTTAAAAGGATGGAATGACGCGACACCTTCCCGCGATCCTTTTTCTGTTGCCCCTGGTATTAGCCATTTGTCTGCCGCTTATTGGCCTCAAGCACCGGGAATGGTGCCGGCCATTGGCCATTACCACCTTGGTCGGAATGGTTCTGGTCTCCGTGGCCAATCTGGCGGGAATTCTTCAAACCGGCACGATTCATTATGCCTTTGGGGGATGGGCCGCCCCGGTCGGGATTGAGTGGGTGGCTGACGGATTGGCCGGCGTGTTGACAGTCGCCCTTAGCCTTGTTGGTTTGGTGTGTGTCATCTTCCTCAGCTCGGTCTTGTTTCCCTATCTGGGTAGCCGAATTGTTCCGTTTTATACGCTGGTCTTGCTCTTGATCGCCAGTCTGACCGGGATGGTGTTCGCCGGTGACTTGTTCAATCTCTTCGTGTTTTTAGAAGTGTCCGCGTTGTGCGCCTATGCCTTGGTGGGATTGGCTGGGGGAAAAGCCCTTTTTGCGGGTTTTCGCTATTTAATTCTGGGTACCTTTGGCGCCTCATTGTATCTCCTTGGAGTGGGGTACTTGTATGCGGAAACAGGCACGCTCAATATGGCGGACTTGGCCCTGCGGGTACCGCCCTTGGTTGGGTCAAAGGCTATCGCGGTCGGGGTGTTGTTCATGTTTATTGGGCTGGGGATCAAGATGGCCTTGGTGCCGCTTCACGGGTGGTTGCCGGATGCTTATGCCTATGCTCCAGACCGTGTCTCTCCCATGCTGGCCTCGTTAGTGACCAAGGTGGCTTTATATGGATGGATTCGCATTATGTTTTGGGTGCTGGGGGCGCATGCCGTCGTGTACCAAATTCCCGTTCTGTTTTTAGTGGGATTCTTGGGAGCGGTGGCCGCGTTGATAGGTGCCTTCCTGGCCTTGTCCCAGGAAAATATTAAACGCATGTTTGCCTATGGAGGGCTTTCGCATATCGGGTTGGTTCTGGTGGGGATTAGTCTCGGGAATCAAACTGGATTTGCCGGGGGAGTGTTTTATCTTTTGAATGATGCGGTGATGCAAGCTGGGTTGTTTTTCTGGGCAGGGGCCATTATTCATCTATATGGGGTTCGCAATATTGAGGACCTGACGCGATTGCATGGGGCCCCGGGTTGGATGTCGGTGGCCCTTGTGGTCATTGCCCTTTCGATGATCGGGATTCCTCCAACCGGTGGGTTTTTTGGCAAATGGTATATCATTCTTGGCGCGGTGGAAGCGCAGAACTACCTGGCCATTGCGGCGGTGCTTATCGCGACCTTGTTAACGCTCGCCTATTTCCTGAAATTATTTGAACGGGTGTTTCGTGAAAGGTCGGCTGACCAGCCTCCCCTCATCCGTGAGGTGCCGTTGGCGGTGCGGGTGAGTCTCGGCGCCACATCGGTGGCGGTCATTGTTTTGGGGCTCATGAGCGATCACATTGTGAGCTTTCTCCTCAAGAACGCGGTTCCACCTGGGCTTTAGTGGGATCGGGGTTAAGGTGTGCTTCTGATATAGGAATGTTGAAAAAAGCCACCAGCGGCGTTCCCTGCCCTCGCCGTAGCGGCTTCGCGCAGGCAGGTCGCCCTTTTGTTGTGCTCACGCACTGGGAGTACGCTCCGCGCCTCAAAAGGGCTGTGGGCTTTCCTTCGGCATGGCTCAGAACAGGACGGACCCTTCGAAAGGCTCAGGGCATGCTTTTTTGACCATTCCCGTTAGCTGACTGATATCAGAATTTTCCTGGCCCATATGTGGGCTATTATCGAGGATTATTCAACAGGCCCGATATGACATTTTTCATCCTCATTCCCTTTCTTCCGCTCATGGCGGTGCTGATGCTTGTGCTGGGGAAACCCTGGCTTGGAGAGCAAGGTCATAAGATCGGCATTCCCGCGATGGCCCTATCCTTTGGTTTTTCTCTCATGGCGTTTGTGCAGGTGGTCTCCCACGGGGCCTTCCTCATTCCCCTCTATCGACTGATTCATTCCGGAGACCTGGTTGTCGATTTGGGGCTCTATGTTGACCAACTCACCGTGTTGCTTCTGCTCCTGGTCACTGGAGTGAGTAGCGTGGTGCATGTGTACTCGTCCCGTTATATGATCGGCGATCCCCGGTATAACCGGTTCTTTGCGGTTATTGCCTTGTTCACTTTTTCTATGATCATGCTGGTCATGAGCAATAATCTGCTCATGATGTATGTGTTTTGGGAGATCATGGGGATTTGCTCCTATTTGTTGATTGCTCATTGGGGCGAACGGCAGTCATCTGCTCAGGCCGCCACCAAAGCCTTTTTATTTAATTCGGTGGCTGATGTGGGCTTAGGTTTTGGAGTCATTCTGACCTATTCTACCTTTGGAACGCTGGATATCCAGACGATCTTGGCGGCAGCCGGGTCCATGCAGGGAACCACGATCAACCTGTTGGGGGGGGTGGGATTGGATGTTCCCGTTCACGTTTTAACTCTCATCACCATTTTTTTATTCATGGGGGCCATGGGAAAGTCCGCACAGGTGCCCTTCCACGTCTGGCTCCCCTTTGCCATGGAAGCTCCCACGCCCGTTTCGGCCTTGATTCATGCCGCAACCATGGTCAATGCCGGACCCTTCTTGTTGGTTCGCATGAGTCCCCTCGTGATACTTTCGCCTGAAGCCATGATATTCATTGCGGTGATCGGAGGCATGACCGCGCTCTTTGCGACGGTCGTCTCCCTGACGCAGGTGGATATTAAGCGCATGCTGGCGTTTTCCACGATTGGTCAAATCGGGTTTATGGTCATGACCTGCGGGGTCGGAGCCTTTGTGGTGTCGATTTTTCATATGCTGGCTCATGGATGTTTGAAGGCATTTTTATTTTTATCGACAGGAAATGCCCTCCGGTCAGTTGGTGCGCATGGGCGTGAATCCCCATCGGTCCCTCGACATGGAGGCGCCACCCCTTACATGTGGCCATTTGTGTTAGGGGCGGTCCTGTTAGCCTGTTTCCCCCCTTTCCTTCTTTTCTCAGGGCCGTATGAACAATTGTGGATGGCTCAACCTCTGGCTTCCGCCCAATGGACATTTTGGATTCTGGGATTTCTGACGGTATTCTTCTCAGCCATGTATGTCATGAGGGGAGTTCTGGTCTTGTTTCATCAACCGGTATCGGCAGCCCATGGAGATGGAATGGGGTGGCAGGCCATACAGCCGCGTTTCTTCTCCCCCATCCATCTTCTGGGAATTTTGGCGGTCATTGGAATTGTCGGAAGCCTGTTGTTGATCGTGTGGAGTTGGTTTGCGGAATTTCTGTCTCCGGTTGTTGGTCATCGTGTGGCTCTTATTCAAGAAGAACCCTCGAGTGGGACGGGCTTGCAACTTATTCTTGCGGTTGCCGTGGCTGTTGGTGGTGTGGCCGTTGGGTACTTTTCCTTGACAAAATTTTCTGGATCACGGTTTGGGCAATCTACTATGGGGAAACGTTGGTATGTCCATTTCCTGAATAAATTGTATTTCGACGAACTCTATGAAGCGTATGTTGTCCAGCCCACTCTTCGCTTTGCCCAATGGTTGTGGCGCGTGGTCGACCGGCAGGTCTTTGACGCCCTGATCATGGGAATGGCTAGTGTCTCGGTGGTGTCAGCGAAGTGGTTGTGGCGTGTGGTGGATCTTCGTGGAATCGATGGGGTCGTGGTCGGCCTGGGGCAGCACAGTGTGGGATTGGCTCGATGGTTGTGGCGAGTAGTGGATCTTCGTGGTGTGGATCGTGTGGTTGTGGGTATCGGCCAACAAAGCATGGGGATTGCCAACTGGCTCTGGAAAATTATCGACATCAAAGTTCTCGATAAACATGTGAATCGCCAGCGGGTACAGGATGAGGCCGCAGGGGACATGAGGCAGGAGCTAGAGCCTCGTACGTTACAGCATCACTTGCTGGTGATGATTTTCTGGCTCATTGTAGGGATGGGACTGTTGTTCTGGTTTGTCGTGTGATCCTCAGTGAACCTTGCTGTCAGAGAGGGAGAACGAATGCGGCCAACAAGCATTCAACGCTCTAGACGTTCTGAAGCAACTTTCAGTGGTTTCGATGCCTTGGTGGTGTCCATGATCGACTTTTCATTAAAGGGGAGTCTATGAATACGATCTTCACGGAACATCTTCTCAGTGTCATGATCGCTATCCCATTTTTGGGCATGGCGATTATTGCCTTTATTCATGATCAGGAATGGATTCGGCGGGTGGCGCTTGGATGTACCCTTGGGGATTTGGTGCTCTCTCTTGGCCTGTTGAACGGGTTTGATTTTTCCAGCCATGGCATGCAATTCGTGGAGCGTATGGCATGGATGCCCACCTTCAATATTCAATATGCCGTCGGGGTGGATGGCATTAGTCTTCTTCTTGTGTTGCTCACGACGCTGCTGTGCCCTTTTTGCGTGCTCTGCTCCTGGAAATCAATCACCACACGGGTGCGGTCGTTTATGGCGATGATTCTCTTGGTTGAAGGGGCCATGATTGTGGTGTTTACGGCGTTGGACCTGTTTTTGTTTTTCATGTTGTGGGAAGTCACGATGATTCCCATGTATTTCATGATCATCCTGTGGGGCGGTCC
Organism: Nitrospirota bacterium; assembly: GCA_029881175.1. Lineage (GTDB taxonomy): Bacteria > Nitrospirota > Nitrospiria > Nitrospirales > UBA8639 > Nitrospira_E. Next base: position 10,561 of record JAOUNC010000010.1, read on the forward strand.
TCAACGCATTGCGGCCGGTATCAAATTTGTCTTGTACAGTTTGTCAGGAAGCTTGATCCTGTTGCTGGCGATACTCGGGCTGTACGTAGAAGGAGGCCGGACATTTGATATTTTAGCGTTGGCAGAGAAAACCTATTCCCCCGACGCCCAGTTTTGGATTTTTTTGGCCTTCTTTTTGGCCTTTGCCATTAAACTGCCCATGTTGCCGTTTCACACGTGGCTGCCAGATGCCCATTCCGAAGCGCCTACTGCTGGAAGTATCCTGTTGGCGGGAGTGCTTTTGAAAATGGGTGGGTATGGATTTTTACGATTTTGTCTTCCCATGTTTCCAGAGGCCTCAGTGACCTTTGCCCCGTATATCTTGTGGCTGTCAGTGGCGGCCATTGTGTATGGGGGGTATATGGCTTTGGCCCAGTCAGATCTGAAAAAGCTGGTGGCGTATTCGTCTGTTTCACATATGGGATTTGTGACGTTGGGAATTTTTGTCTTTAATAACCATGGCATTCAAGGAGCCATTTTGCAAATGGTAAACCATGGTATTACCACAGGAGCCCTCTTTTTGGCAGTGGGCCAATTGTATGATCGAACCCATAGCCGATTGATTCAAGATTATGGAGGAGTCCAAAAAACGATGCCTCGGTTTGTGGCATTCTTTTGTCTCTTTTCCGTGGCATCGTTTGGCTTGCCGGGAACGTGCAATTTTATTGGAGAATTTTTGGTTCTGGTCGGGACATCCTTCGAAAGTTATGTGATGGTTCTCCTCTCCATGGGCGGGATCGTCCTGGCTGCGGCGTACATGCTCTGGATGTTACAACGAGTAGTCTTGGGGCAACCCAAAAATCCCACCATCTCCCAACTGACTGATCTCAGTATGCGAGAATTGGTGACAGTGGTTCCACTTGCGGTTCTTATTTTATGGATTGGTTTGTATCCTTCCCCTCTCATGGAAATGATGGATGCCAGTGTCACGCACTTAGTTCAACATATGGCGGTGTATCAGTCTCATCTCCCTGATCTTGTCGCGATTCGTTAAATCGAACAGCTGCTTCCATTCCTACTCTTGCTAAGAAAAAAGGCCACTCAAAGGGAGGTCTCTTTCTAATCATTTCTAGTAACGGGAGAAATCCATTCAATCTGTGAGGAAGAAACGAAGAGGTTTGCTCTCTTCATTTCAACTGTCCAACTGGCAGAAGGAAAGAGAATTGATGTGTAGGGGGTGTGCGAAGGAGTGTTGGGAGTCATGGTGTTACCAAGCGAACTGGGGACGATAAAACATTTTCTGATAAGATTTGGTGATTTTCCTAAAGAATACGAGCTCTTCCCCTCTGTTACCTCAAGGGATAGCCCAGAAAAACCGAAAAGGCAGGGAGAGTGCAAAAGTTAAGCCTTTTCGATTTGGGGTACCTTGGGATTTCGGACGATGAGCTTTTTGGTCATGAGAGGCGATGGCCTCGCAACCCGAACTAAGGGAGGCAAATCGATGCAGGATAGAAAATCCTTGATGATGTTTGGCTTGGCAATCTCGACGTTAGTTGTGCTCAGTCTAGGATGTAACCAGGTTGTCACTATCTATTGGGAAAAGCTAGGAGCAGGGAATGCTCAATTGATGAAGGATAAGGAGGAATGCCAGTCTCTACAACGTGCAGTCGGTTTGAATGAAGAACGAATAGAGAAATGTCTGGAAGCGAAGGGATGGACCCCGGTCAGACAAGAAATAGAATCTGTTGCTCCAGATACCGAGTAAGCAGAAAAATTGGGATTCAATCTTGCGGAAATACGTGAAGGCGTTTTGAGATCAAGTGGAGGAGTAAGAAAATGAATGCAGTAAAATTCATCTTTGTCATGCTCATGTGTATGATGGTGTTAGGCTGTATTAGCCAACAGGCCCATGAACGGGCCATGGAAGAGTTAGAAATGACTCACCAGAGTTCGGCTCAGGAAGTGGATCGGCTCAAAAAGGCTGTACAAAAGAAAGAAGAGTTAGTTGAGCAATTAGAAGAAGAGAAGCAGGCGTTCGAACAAATGTTAAGCGTGAAAGACGCCACTGTGGTTCAACTCCAAGAAACGAACAAAGAGTTGGAAGCCGTGGTGGATGTTCAGGAGCAAGTCAAAGAGCAACAGTTAGAAGAGGTAAAAAAAGAGCTGCAAGCCTTATATTCCCAAGTGGCTGGCTTAGGAAGTCAGCCGGGGACGAATCCCGTCAAATTTTCTCCTGGCACAGATGCGAACGAGATGGATTTTGATGACGTGACGCAAGCCTTTCGGAACGTCCGATCAATGCTCGCATCACAAATGAAAGATTTCGGGCAATTGCATGCACAAAATAATCAATTAGAAGAAGAGATGAAGGAGTTAGAGGCGCGTCTCCGACATGTGGAACAGCTCAAGCAGGAACTCGAACAAGTGCGCGCGGCTCGAGAAACGCAAGAGGCCAAACTGGCCAGGGTAAGAGGTGAAGTGGAATCCGTTGGCAAAGAAATTGATCGAATTACCAAAGCACTCGAAGAAAAATTTGGAAAAAGCTTAAAGGTGACCCAACATCAAGATCGGTTGGTTTTAACCATGCTTGGACAAATACTATTTGAATCCGGGGAAGCACACTTGACCCCGTTGGGATTAGATATCATGAAGCAAGTGGGGGAAGTGTTGGTCCCCTTACCGAATAAAAACATTCAAGTTGAAGGTCATACGGACAACAATCCGATTTATGGGCAATTGCAACAACGATATCCCACGAACTGGGAATTATCGACCGCTCGGGCCACCACCGTGCTCCGGTATTTAATTGAACAAACCGGTATGAATCCGACGGATTTCTCGGCGATGGGATACGCCGATACCAGACCGGTGGTTGCCAATGATTCAGAGGAAGGACGGGCTCAAAACCGTCGGGTAGAAATTGTCCTGTATCCCGAACGAGTCACCAAAGAAAATCACACCGTTGCCACCCTTACCCGCTAGCGGGTAAGGGTTTCTCTCACAGATGTTCTCGCCGACACCTTAGCCATATCTTCAACATGCCCCCTCTGGGGAACCGTTAAAATTGTCTCATCCCCTTTTTTGACAGGATGACAGAGGATGAACAGTTGAGATCTCTTCGTAAGATCATACAGTCTTTTTGCATGGATCGTTAATGATGAACCGACTCGCTCGTTTCAAGACTCGGTATTACATGATGGTGAATGAGGTTGATGTCGTAGAGAAAATTGGTGGTTGGTTCTAAGGCGACATAGACGGCCAACAGGCCTACCAACGTCATGGTGATGGTATAGGGCAGAGCCATCCACACCATGCGCCCATAGGAGAGACGGATAATGGGGGCCAGCGACGAGGTCAGTAAAAACAAAAAGGCTGCCTGTCCATTGGGTGTGGCCACACTCGGAATATTCGTGCCCGTATTAATGGCGACCGCGAGGAGATCAAATTGATCTCGAGTGATCGTTCCGGCCTGTAGGGCTCGCAGGACCTCATTGATATAGACGGTGGCCACAAAGACATTGTCGCTGATGGCTGACAAAATGCCATTAGCCAAATAGAACATAGCCGTTTGATGGGTCGCATCCAAACTCAGGCCATAGCCGATAATGCCGGCAAATAAATTCTGCTCTTGAATGACCGCCACAATTGCAAAAAAAACCACCAACAATGCCGTAAATGGCAACGCTTCTTTGAAGGCTTCCCCGATTTGATGCTCCTCGATAATGCCATTCAACGCGGTAATAAACACGATGACCGTGAGGCCCACAATGCCGACTTCGGCAAGATGCAAGGCTAAGGCGATGATGAGCCAGATGCCCGCTACGCCTTGAACGATGAGTTTCGCCGTATCAGACTTATCGCGGCGCTTTTGTTGTTCAACTTCATATTCAATCAAAATATGGCGAACGGGATCTGAAAGTTGAAAGCCATAGTCGAACCACCGCATCTTTTCGACGATAAGACAGGTGGCTAAGCCCATGGCAAAAACGGGTAATGTCACCGGCGCCATCCGAAATAAGAATTCCATGAATTCCCAGCCAGCCTTATCGGCAATCAAGAGATTTTGGGGTTCGCCTACTAATGTACAGACGCCGCCCAAGGCCGTGCCCACCGCGCCATGCATCATGAGGTTCCGTAAAAATCCCCGAAAATTCTCAAGGTCTTCCCGATTCAATGCGTGGACTTCGTGGTCACTCGTATGATCATGGGAGGCATGGGAAGATTTGCCCGAAGCCACCCGGTGATAAATACTGTAAAATCCCGTGGCAACGGCAATGATCACTGCTGTGACAGTAAGAGCATCCAAAAATGCGGAAAGAAAGGCTCCCATGAGTGAAAAAAGAAGGCCCAGCCAGATTTTTGATCGAACACCCAAAAGGATTTTGGTGAACAAAAAAAGTAGCAGATCTTTCATGAAATAGATGCCGGCCACCATAAACATCAGGAGTAAAATCACCTGGAAATTATTGAGTGTTTCATGGTAGACCATGGCGGGTGTGGTCATCCCCAGGAGAACCGCTTCAATGGCTAACAAGCCACCCGGTTGAAGCGGATAACTTTTCAACGCCATGGCGAGGGTGAAAATGAATTCTAAGATCAGAACCCATCCGGTCACAAAGGGGCCGACCGTGACAACCAATACGGGGTTGAGAAGGAGAAACCCTATTATGGTGAGCTTGTACCACATGGGTGTGTGTTTGAGAAAATTTTGTACCAATTCCTGAGGAATACTTCGGGTCATATGCGTGTCGTCCCTTTCCGTAAAGACATATGCTTATCGTCAATGAGACGCTGAGCATGTTGGTCGAATGCGTCTAGCGAAGATTGAACATGGTGAATAGGGTGGGAAGCGCTTCATGGTGAGAAAGAGGTATTATAAGAAGGTGCTCTCCTGTAATGAAAGCATAAAAACGTGAAAACGACAAAAATCATTGTTCACCTCGGGGATGCCTGATGGATCCGCAATCTTCGTTGACCAATGTGTATCACATTTCTGGGATTGATGATCGCGAGCGGGGCTTCAATCGACAAGCCCAGGTGATCGCTTATGGGGATGCGTACCGGGCCCGCTTGCGTTATGAAGCCTTGCAGATTGAGGTGGAGTTCGTCGACACGGAAGACGCAGCTTTGCAACGCCTCATTCATACCTTACAGGCGCGTGGATATACCCAATTGCGCACTCAACGAATCTTTCAAGGTGAACAATATTTAGGCAATCAGGAATTGTGGGTGGATTATCCTGACCCTGACCCTCCAGATGCGCAATCAGTTTCCTGGTTCTTGAGAGTCCGACAGTTTTTGGGGATTGGGAAAAAGTGAAAAGTTAGAAGTGAAAAGTCAGGGGTTAGGATTAAAGAGGAAGAGACAAATTTTCGTAAAACTCCTGACTCCTCACTATTCACTCCTTACGTTTCTCTTTTCACGTCTTTCAGCTACTGTGCGACGCACGATTCGACGGGAGCGTTGGAGGGAAAGTAGCTGACCAAGCGTCTGGGGTTTAAGCATTCTCGGATTTTCGGTGTAAGATCACCGGGACGGATGGCTTCGGTAATCATTAAAGAATCGTCCTCCTCCTCCAAGTTTAAGACAACAGGCTCTTCTGTGGAGGAATGTTCATCATACACCAGAATAATTGGCCGGAGTCGATTTTCAAAATTGACGCTCGTCACAATCCCAGTCTTTTGGTTACTCAAGTGAACCAATGAACCGGGAGGGTACACACCCAATTGTTTGATCAACGAGACGATGGCATCCTGCCACAGTGTTTGCCGACATTTTACATACAAATAGGAAAGTGCTTCCGAAGGAATGAGCGATCGTGCTGGGTCTGGATGATGACAGAGTTCATCATACAGATCCACGACCATGACAATTTTTGCGAAAGTACTTATTTGAGCATCTTTTTTCCCTGAAGGCTGGCCTGAACCGTTCAAACGTTCGTGGTGTTGACGAATGACATCAACGGCTTCGTAGGGGAAATTAGGGATTTTCTCGACTATGTCCACGCCATACTGAGGATGAGTTCGTAAAAACGTTTTCAGTTCACCCTGCCCCATTACCCCTTTTCGCAAGAGGGTTTCAGCCGGATATTTCAGTTCGCCGACATCATGGAAAAAGGCTCCCAAAGCCATTTTTTCATTGTCTTGGCGACTCAGGCCAAGATCCAGCCCGATCATCATGGATAAGGAAGAGACATTAGTCGCATGGAAAAAAAACTCCTCACTCGTTTCATTTGAGCCAATCAGATTGAGTAGGGCTCGAGAATTGTCTGACCCATCAAGCAGATCAAGGAGATTGCCTACAATTTTTTGTGCCGTGCGAAGTCCACGCGGGCGACCAGCCACGACGTCCTGAACCGACTGTTTGGATTCCTGAATAAATTCCTGGAATTGATTCTCAACTTGTTGGAGATGTGATTGATAGTCTTGAAAGGCTTCGTGCTGGGCCACTTTCCGTTGTATCGGATCTTCGGCTGCTTCCTCTACCTCCGGAGGGAATGAGGAGCCAGTATTATCTTGGGCAACAGCTGCCTCGACTACCGTATTGACTGGCTGTTCTCGAGTGGGTGATTCGGGGAGGTCAGGCGTGGCGTGATCCTCATGATCGGACCGTTCGAAATCAACGAATAATTTGACCTTCTTTAAGCCCTTCAGTGTCTCAAGGTCCTTTGATGCGGTAATCTTAAAAGAGTTCGTCGGAAAGGGGTGGCTGAACCAGGAGCTTTCAATCTTAATAAATAATCCCAGGCGAAGGGCGTTGGATTCTAAGGGTACGAAGGGCATAGGGATTGCGACTAAATGGCGTTCTGTCAGGGGTCTGTTTTTACCGACATTCTTGTTAGGATCTTTTCGGATGCCCACACCAGAAAATTAAGAACAATCGAGGGCTGGCCAATTGAGGTCGGGGTATGAGCTGACTTAGGAGGGTGTGGCAGGGGGTGATTGTACGGCTGTTTTGAGGGATTGTGAGGCGGTCGCCACCGAATCATAGATGCAAAAGAGATTGTCGCTCATCCGGGCCTGGATATCTTCACGGACAATTTTTCCCTGGCCCACTCGCTGAATAATACGACGAACCTGTTCCTGGACGGCAGGGGAATAATTCAGCCAATACGTGTCAATAAACGGTTTCCCAATGACGTCTTCCCGTGTTAAGCCAGCCATGGTTACCGGAGCTTGGTTGCAGTCCAATACCACGCCATCCACCTTTCCAACGCCCACGAAATGGGTCATGGCATCCAGAATAGTCCGTAATTGTCGTTCGCTGGCATGCAGCGCTTCTTCCATGTGTTTCCGTTCGGTTAGATCTTTGCCAATGACCACAATTTCTTCAACCTCACGGCCTTCGTGTGGGAGGGGAAGATAGGACACGGCCATATAGCGGCGATAATCATTGGCGAATGTGAACCAGGCTTCGTAGTGGATTTCTTCTCTCAGAAAGCACCGGTCCATCATGGGCTTCACGGTTTGGTGAAAGACATCTTTGCCCAAGAGGTCTGACACGGACATCCCCAGGATTTGGTGACTGAATTTTTGATGAACGCTTAGGTAGGTGGCATTGATTCGACGATATCGGTAATCCCGACCAACAATCGAGATATGGTCTGGAGACGTCATGAATACCAAATCAGTCAGGAGGAGATCTTTTTGGGCTTGCTTCCAGTGGGTGATATCTCGGGAAACGCCGACCACTCCAATGATGGTCCCCGCAGCGTCCAGAAGAGGAGATTTGGAAGAAGAAAAGACTTGCTGACGCCCTGCGATGGATATGCTTTCTTCGATATTCAGAGTTTCGGCGTGAAGGAGCACCATGTCGTCAGATAGCTTGAGCGCCTTTGCGTCGTCCAAGCCATAGAGCTCGGAATCGTCCTTACCGATGATGGCTTCAGGTGGTTGACCAGTCATGTTGGCAGTCGCTCGATTCGCCAAAAGATACTTGCCTTCTTGATCTTTGGCATAAATGGCATCTGAGGATGAATTGAGGATTGCTTCTAAGAGGGCATGTTGGGTGCGGAGTCGTTCCTCTGTAGCTTT
>JAOUNC010000251.1 GCA_029881175.1 Nitrospirota bacterium
GGGTGTGACCATTCATCATCACGCCATTCAAAAAGTTACCCTCTGGGATGATGCAGCCGGGCTGTCCTATCTCGCCACGACATCCACCGGCGACGCAAAGGCTGACGGGCGGGGAGCGCAGGTCACGGGGCAAGAGCTCTATTTATATGATGGTGCGGAGCAGCATGTCGTGAAAACACGGGAATCGTGGCAGCTCTCCTCTCATGAACCAAGCCGGCCATGGAGCGCATCGTCAACCTCGTGGCGGACATGTTTCCCGCAAGGCCCTCCAGTGCTTTCTCCGTCTCAGGCGTTTTCTGCAGTGTTACTGTATCCCGATAGCGCGGAACTCATTGGCGAAAAAGAAAGCCAACCCTTTGTTTTTGACTATCTGGATGACTTCCTGGAAGACCAAACCGAGTTGCGACAATTCAGAGACATGGCCGATCACATTTTATTGATACGATGCGAGACGAGTCTTGGGGCCTGCCTGAACTGTGGTCGCCCGCAAAAGTATAGCATTTGGTATGAATGGCCGGAATTTGCTCAAAAGCAGGCGCAATACATTTGGAATACGTTACACCGCAAGAAGGCCCTGTCTTGGCTGCCACATTTTCAATTTTCCCCGGTGAGCCAACAATTGATGACCACCCCTTCTACACCCTTTGATTGGATCAATGCGTGGATCCCGTTCTCGGTCTATGAGGACCAGCATGAATTGCGACAATGGAGTTGGTTCCTGGCCAATCATCTGGTACCTGGCGGGATCGGGTGTGTGGCTGGCCCAAGGGAAATGGGCCCTCTGTTTCAGGAACATGGCCTCTCTGTGGTTCATGCAGAACATGGAGAAGCCTTACCGACGTTCAAGATTCATCAAGCGATTCTTCAGGCTGGTCGCCTGCATCCAGCGCTGACCGTTTGGATTATTCAACAATCCTAAAGGCCGGTTCTTCATGCAGAAGCCGTCATTTACCATAGGGAGTCCTCGTCATGAATGAGCAGGAGAAGCAATTAGTGGTCATGGCTCATGCCTTGGCACATCAAGAAAACGAGATCCAATATCTCAAAGCCTTACTTGTTGAAAAAATGAACATAAAGATTGAAGAATTTCAACAGGAGCAAGATGCCTTTTGGGCGAAGAGCAAACATTATCGAATCTATGAAACCATCAAAAATATTCAAACGCTGCAGCAAGAAGTCGAATCGCTCCCTGAGCATGTCGATCTCGACATGTACCGAGACCATCTACGCTGGCCGAGTGATCCTCCAGAAGATCCCCTCACAACATAAGCTGTTAGCTTCAGCTTCATGATGTTTGCTCTTTCTCACATCCCTCTCATCTTCAGATGTTGAATCTATCCCTACAAATGGATGACAGGTCCCGGAACATTCTGCGCCTGCACCATCGGCCTATAGTTGGTTGGAATCATCATACCGGCCCAACACATTATTGCCTTGGCCTGGATACGGGGTCAGGCATTGAAATGTGTTCAATACCTTAGGTCCTTTCCGCTGCACGCTGCTGGTTTCTCCTTGATCCATCGAAAACGTTCGGGGAATTTGACAGACTGTTGCGCAGGCGTCCCTAGAGGGGGAGCCCGTGCTTCACGTCAACTCTGCCCACCACCTCATCTGCCAGAGTGCTGTTTTCCGGCTCGCCATTGAGAATATGGTGTCACTAGGCTTGCCTCAGGGTGCGAAGAGGCGGGGTTTGAAGAGAGAGGCGACAACTGGGTCCTTCCGTTAGCGCCTCCTCTTGGACAAGTCACCGGCAAGCGAGGAATGAAGACAAAAAAAGTGGAAACAATAATTGACCCCATGGCCAAAGGGGTATTTGCTTGCAGATGAAAATTCCTTTCTCCTGCCTTTTGCTTCTTGGCCAAATAGTGGGGAACTGACAAACGCGAGAGGTCTCACCACTCAAGCGGCATAAAGGCTGATGAAAGCCAGGCCCTTCTTTCAGCCATGGTGCTATCAGGAAAGCAAGGGGTTGCGAGGAGAAAGGCTGGGGAATCGGCTGAAGTCGCGGTCGGCCGTCCAGAGCTCTTGAATGCCATGATGGAGGCAAAGTGCAGCCACGCGTGCATCATGAACCAGGGGGCCTTGGACTTTCCCGTCCTCGACCCCTTGTCGTAAGATCGGCCAATAGCCATTCGTTTCCGACAGTAAGATGATTCGTGGCGATTCTAACCAGGCTTCGACTTGATCGCAGGCGACAGATAAGGGGGTTGGCGGGTTGAAAATGCGCGGGTGCGTCACAATGGCTAAAAACTCATGCACGCAGGGCCAAGGAATGGCCCAGGGTCTGGTCCCCTCTGCCAGGGTGGCTAGCTGGTGATAGGCTGATTCATGCCATGGGGAATCTTCTCGATGGGCATACACGAGAATATTCGTATCGACCGCAATCACCCGCCGCGACCTTCGTAGGCTCGGTCGCGCATGGTTTCCCACGACGCCCCTTCAAGGTCAGCTTGGAGCCCTTTGCCTTGGAAGGTGGCCTTGCGCAAACGAAACTCACCCTTTCGTTGAAGCTCCCCGATGACCCGGCGTAAGCCTTCTTCAATCAGGGCTTTCACCGTGGTTTGCTGATTGGCCGCCAGTTTTTTGGCTTCCTTTAACAGAGATTGAGGAAGGTCGACAGTTGTCTTCATACATCAAGATGTATCACTGAATATGGGTGTATGTCAAAATATCATTGTTCTTCAATAATTTGAAAATGTTCTTGGAAGGCAATGGATCGATTTTGAGCGGGTAAGCAGCGGCTCCACCAGCTACTTCTTTCTCGATCATTTGGATGCAGAGTCAGGTATTGAAATGCGATACCTACCTTAGGGTGCCTGCGCTTCAAGCTGTTGGTTTCCCCTTGATCTATCGTCAGAGTTCGGGCTCGCTAACTCGTATATAAGGGGGACGGTGACAGCCTGACCCCCTAAGACTCCCTAAGACTCCCTAAGAAGCATTAAAGCGCTTTGACGCTATAACGTCATATGGTTATAATGGCATTTATCAAGGAGGTCATAAATTATGGGGATAACTTCCAACTCCAAGCGGTCGACCGTTTACTTTGATGAAAGTCTACATTCGGCTTTACGGCTCAAGGCGGCGTATACACACCGATCAGTGTCGGACATTGTCAATGAGGCTGTTCGACTGGCTCTTGCTGAGGACCAGGAAGATCTGGCTGTGTTTCAGGAACGTGCCAATGAGCCTACTCTTAGCTATGAACAACTTCTGAACGACCTGAAGGCTCATGGCAAGTTATAGGCTGACATTTAAAAAGTCTGTTACCAAAGATTTCCGATCTATTCCTAAGGAAGATGTGGCTCGCATCCTTATACGTCTCAAGGCTCTGGCTGATGATCCACGCCCAATGGGAAGTGAAAAATTGTCAGGAGAGGAGCGATTTCGGGTACGACAGGGTGTGTATAGAATTGTGTATGAAATTTTTGATGAGGAGCTTGTGATCGTCGTGGTAAAAGTGGGACATAGACGAGAAGTGTATTGGAAGAAATCTTGAATTCAAGGAGTAAGTGCAATTATTTCTCCACCAGTGGGACGAAGTGCTAGGTTTTCCCCATGTCCCATCCGCTCCGCAATAGCTATCCCGACGCCGTCTATCACGTGATGAATCGGGGGGCTCCCGCCAGAAGATTTTTGTTCATCCGACGGATTATCAAGGGGGCAATTGAGAGTTTTGTCTATTGCTGCAAAGTGGTTGGGCAGATTTCTTACCTTTTGCGTTAATTTCCCTAAACCCTATAATTGAACGAACATCTCTGTTTGGCCTTTAATAGACGTGGCGTCGATGTTTGGCTGTGAGGAGGATGATCCGTCGGGTGCTCTCGTCAATGCGGTAGATGAGGCGATACGTTCCCACGCGAAGTGAGCGGCGTCCGGCATGTTGACCTACTAAGGATTTGCCTTGATAGGGGTGCTCAGCCAGGGTTTCAAGTTTGGTCAGTATTCGGTCGGCGAGTCGTCGATCTGCGCGAGTGAGCTGTCTGAGGTCCTCTTCGGCTTGCGGGGTGATGCGAATCTCATGCATTACGATTGGGTTATGCGTTTTTTGAGCGTGGTAAGGGAAATCGTGCGGCCGCTCTTTGCCTGTTTTTCTGCTTTGGCTATGGCCTTTTCTTCGTCGGGATACCGTTGGAGATCCAAGGTTTCGAGCAACCCTTCATACTCTTCAGCACTCAGAAGCACGGCGGTATCCGTCCCATTACGAGTAATGACAATCCGCTCATATGTTCGATCAACTTCATCCACCAATGCCGACAATTCAGCTTTTGCCTTCGCTAACGGTATGGTACGTCTCATACTCGATGCCCTTTCGTCTCCATTACTTATAATCGTTCTCCTTTGCCTGAATAGACCATAATTATAGTCTTAAACGATTGAAAGTCAAGACCTTGTCCAACGGCGCGGATTCATAAGAGAATAAGAAAAGGGCAAGTCTTTTGTTGAGAGTTTTAAATATAAGGGCAGGTATTGAAATGCGAAAACTACCTTAAATTCTCTGCGCTGCAAGCTGTTGGTTTTCCCTTGATCCATCGTGAGCGTTCGGGTTCGCTACCTTCGTAAAGGTTCGGGGCACTTGACGGTTGAATGTGGGTCAGGCCCGTGACTTCAGGAACGGTGCTATCAGGGAAACAGGGGATTGCGAGGAGAAAGGCTGGGGAATCGGCTGAAGTCGCGGTCGGCCGTCCAGAGCTCTTGAATGCCATGATGCAGGCAAAGTGAGGGGTCAGATATTGAAATGCGATATCTACATTAGCTCGGATCAACGCAGATTTATGATTCTAGGCTTATAGCGCTCTCATTCGGAACAGATGAATGCTGATGGGGTACATTGAGGATCTGAGAGGTTCGAGATGTCTCGCCAGGGTCTGGCCAGAGTTCAGGCTACCAAGAAAAATCAGAAGGGAAATATGCTCAACAGTCTTGTCATGCTAAGCCCCTTCGACGGAGTGTATCCTGAGCCAAGCCGAAGAACTCAGGGTAGACGTGG
>JAOUNC010000252.1 GCA_029881175.1 Nitrospirota bacterium
TTCTAGGTTTAACCAGCTCGTCCGCGCCGTCTTCCTATTGGCACATTAGTATGCCAGGGATATCTGAGCAAAGCTTTGCGCGCGCGCTCAACTTGATCTCATCGTTGACATGCGGTAAAAGAGTTGACAGTCGATGATCTGATGCCGATTGTTCTGCCTTGTAAAGCTGCTTGCATTCTATTGCCAAGCTGTAACGTGGGAGGGGTGCCCCCCCACCGGGGTGCGTGTTCAATGTCAAAATGAGGAGGAATCGTAATGGGTCTTGAGGCGTCTCCTGAGTTTCGGCTACGGATCAATGAAGAGCAAGATCCTATTCGTTTAGTGAATCTGATCGCCAAAGAAGGAAGTCGCCTCCTGCAAGCTGAAGGGGTGGGAATTCTTTTTTTTGATCAAAAACGTTTGGAGTTATGGTCTCCGGTTAAAGTCGATGGCCAATTGCTGCGTTTGGATGCCCGGCTTGGAATTGCTGGGTCCTGTATTGCTCAGAAGGAAATGATCAATGTTGGGAATGCCCAACACGATCAACGTTTTTATGCGGGCATCGACGCCAAGACGAAGCGAAAAACGCGGTCCTTGCTGGCGGTTCCACTCGCACTTCCTCATGGTGAAATTTTTGGCGTGTTTGAAGCCGTCAATAAACGAGGCGGAGATTTTTCCTCTCGTGATGAACGGATAGCTTTGACCTTGGCCACTCAAATTGTCGGCCCTTTGAGTCGCACGAAATTGGTGGAACAATTACGATTTCAGCATCAACAGTTGGAGGAGGAAAACAGTCATTTATGGAAAGAAGTTGAAGGCCGGTTTTCCACGCAACAAATTATTGGCAATAGTCCCCGGATACAGAGCTTGGTACGTCTGATTGACCAAATTCAGGAAAGCTCTGTCGATGTTCTTATTACCGGGGAAAATGGAACGGGAAAAGAATTGGTTGCGAAGGCGATTCATTACAATAGTCCCCGCGCGCGCAAGCCATTCGTCGCTCTGAATTCAGCCAATTTGCCCGATACATTGGTGGAAAGTGAATTGTTCGGAATTAAAAAAGGAGTGGCCACCGGTGTAGAAGCCAGAATTGGAAAGTTTGAACAAGCCAATGGTGGGACGATATTTTTAGATGAGATTGGGGATTTGGGCTTGAGGTCTCAAGCAAAGATTCTTCGCGTGCTCCAGGAGCGGTCGATTGAACGTGTTGGAGAAGGTCTCACCATTCCTCTTGATGTACGGGTTCTTGCGGCGACCAATATTAATTTGCTGGAAGCCATGAAAAAGGGAACATTCCGGGAAGATTTATTTTATCGATTGAATGTCGTTCAGGTTCGAACGCCATCGCTTCGAGAAATTCCCGATGATATTCCGGTGTTGGCCCATTATTTTTTAGATAAATATTGTCGACAAATGGAAAAAGATTCCAAGAAGATTTCGGCTGGAGCCGTAAGATGTCTCAGCGCGTATTCCTGGCCAGGGAATGTTCGCCAGTTGGAGCATGAGATGAAACGATTAATCGTCATGGTGCGACGCACGACCATTACCGAAGATGATTTGGAAGAAGGAATTCGTCGGTCTCCCCATCAAAGTGCTTCGACTGAAGCCGTAGGGTTTAGAACGCTGCCTCAAGCAGTTGAGGATCTTGAGCGTCGGATGATTCAGGAAGCGTTGCTGGCCTGTCGCCATAATCAAGTGCAAACGGCAAAGCGTCTTGGGTTGAGTCGGCAGGGCCTTATCAAAAAAATAAAACGGTACGAAATGTAATCCTTTCAAGGACGTGACTGCTATCGTATCCCGTGAGTTTGGACTCTATCGTCAGCTGAACAATCCTTTGTTATTTCTTTAGCAAGATGAAATACACAAGACTGCAAATAAATGGCGTCGTCCAGAACGTGGTTTGTAGATAATAGTAAACAGTTTGCCATTCCTTGGTTCGTCCCTACCGTTAACGTTAAACGTTTCGCGAATATTTCCCACTGGAATGTGCTTCCGATTGATTGGCATTGAAAGCGAAAATTTTCATTGAATGAAGCCCTAAAGGTCGCTGTGGGTCATTCCGAATGTTGTGGCTAAATAATTTCTTCATATTTTTCGTCGCCCACATTGAACAGTTACACTAGCTCTCTTGAAAAAAGAAGTAGGGCTTTCGCGGTCGGAAACAAAAGCGACGTGTTTGCGAGAGCCGTGAATGGTGGTAAATGGTCCTCACTGGTCCTGTATCAGAAGTGGACCATTCGGTCACAATTCCGTACGAAAGGGGTTTTTGTGTGGTAGCGATCCTGGTGCGCAGCTAAAGAGGAAGGCAATTCATGGTGAGGTAGAGGAGGATGGGGACGCCGAGGCGGGCTCTGAGTGCCCGATTGCGGTTATGGTGGCATGAGTTAAAGTATCAACTGAAAATACACTCTATATTAAAAGAAAACATTTAGTGGAAATTTTTCCCGCATGTTGGCAGAAGCCATGAAAGGGGTTGAGATTGGAATGGACCTGTCAGACGAGCCGTGTCGGGAGACTTAGAGCCAGTTGTTGATCATGAGGAAAGGGGACCAATAACTGGGATGTCGATAAGCGGGATGGGCAAGAAGCGTCAGTTGCGCGTGTCGTAAGGCTTGGGCTTTCGAGATGCTGGGGTTTTTCAGTTCTTTATAGAAGGTTTCGATAATATCTGATGAGGCTTTGTCATTGATAAACCACAACGTAGCAAGGGCACTTCGGGCTCCAGCTTTGATGGCAACCCCGGCTAATCCTAAGGCTGCACGGTCATCACCCGCAGCGGTTTCACAGGCACTGAGGGTCAGGAGATCCAATGGCGTATCTCGGAATTGGAATAAACCAACCAATTCATCGAGTCGATTCATGGTTAGCTTGCCATCAAAGGCTAGCAAAAAAGAATCTTCGACTTTTGCTTCGAATTTGCCGTGGGAGGCAATATGCACAATCGAAAATTGTTCTTTTTTCATGCTTTCTTCCATGCGGGAAATAACAAACTCATCGTTTAATAACGTTTCCCCATCGTAGAGCCTGGTCAGGGCGGCCAACTCGCCTTTGACATTCGGCAGAGGGGAGAAGCCCTGGGTGGCTTCGGTCAAGCCCACTGAAAGCATGCGCAATTCTCCCCGACCAGTTGAGTCCGCATCAGTTAGGGTTAAGCCAGGGGTTGTAGCCATCGCATACTTTTCAATCAAAAATTTAGTCCCGTCGTGTAACGGACCCATGGGAATGGTTCGTAAAGCCCCGTCCGGCACGAAGACCAAGGTCTCAACCTGAAACTTCTCAAGTAAGGGTTCCATGGGACGAATTAAGAGGTCGTACAGGGATTGTGCGTGCGGAAGGTATTGGCGCGTGGTACGTTTCTCCAAGAGCCGCCGGAAGGAACGAACCGATTGCGTTAAATCTTTTTCCGAAATTGGGATCGTGAATTGTGTAATAGTTCCACCCAGGCTCACGAGAAGTTCGGTGCGATCGGGAAAAATAATCGGATAAATAATGGCGGTATTGGTGGATACCTGGTCGATGGTTTGAATGCGCGCTTGCGTGGCTTCTACACAATCATCCTTGAAATAATCTTGCAGCTCGGCGGCCTTAAATCCTTCAATAGTATTGCGAACTTGAAGGAGTATCGCTTGTTGGATTTTGGCTTCAGGCGCCGCTTCCCCTTGCTTGATCAAGAGGTCGGCCAGTTCAAAAAACATGGGACCAATGGTTTGGCGAAATGACGATGGCTCTTTGAATCCGAAAGCCAGTTCTCGCCGAATAGGTTGAAGCGTATAGATCGCGCGTTGGTAGGAGAGAATCGCTTGGTCGTGTTGGCCAACCGTCCGAAGGAGGCGCCCCATTTGCCATTCCCACCGATAAAGCGACTCCGGAGCGTGCATGCGTTGGCTGGCCAGAATGGCACGACGAGTGAGTTCTAATGATTCCTCCCAACGCTCTTCCTCTTCGTACAAATGGCCCAGAAACCCCCACCCATAGGATTCCGTTCGCCAATCTTCAATTGACGCGGCTAAGGTGGCTGCATCGTGAAACGTTTGGGCTGCCTGCATGGCTAAGTTTTGTTGTTGAGGTCCGGAGGTCTGGCGGACTAAGTCGGTATATCCGTTCCCGATGCTCAGAAGGCCTGCTGCCGTATCATGCGCAGGGGGCGCAATCCGTAGCTGGCCCCGCGCTTGATTGAAGCGTTCTACGGCATCGTCTATCGAATGTTGGTGCAAGGCGACAAAGCCAGAATTAATCAATGCACGGACCGCAAGAGGATGCGCGTCTTCAGACTGGGCAAGGGCATACGATTCTGTATAGGCCGCCATTGCCTGATCGTATTCTTTCTGGGTCACCCAGGCATTTCCCAAGTCATTCAAGAGGCTGGCCACTAGCAATGGCTGAGTATCTTGTCGTGCGAGTTCCAAACTTTGACGCAATAAGGCAATGCCCTTGTCATGTTTATCGAGCACCAAGAGAACATTTCCGAGTTGTCCCATGGCTAAACTAGTCGTGGCTAAATCGCCAAGCGTCTGTTCCAACGTAATGGTGAATTCTAAAACCAACTGTGCTTGGAGAAATTGTCCAAGTTGGGTCAAGGTATGCGCAAGGCGAAGAAGCGCTTGTCCTTGTTGTTGAGGATTTTCCTCGGTTTCAAACTGATGCGCCGCAGCCGAAAAACTCCTTGCCGCTTCTTCAAAGTTTCCTTGTTGTGAGAAAGATTCTCCTTGAATCAGTAATTGGGCGCTGGATACCTCTGAAGCCGGCAGGATAGCATTGGGCGAGAATAATGCGAACGCCAACACAAATACGAAGATTCTGGGAAAATGAGCTAGCCAGGCTATGAGGAACCGACTGGTTGAGTTAAGCATATGTGGGCATTGTTTCATAGGAGACTTTTCGTGGCAAGAAGGTGATTTCTAGAAGTCTTCCGGTTCTCATAGCAAATGTAGCCCAGCGACGTCCCCATGCTTAGATCAAACAACAGGCTGAAATAAAATAATAGACGGCGCAAAGATCAGGCCAAA
>JAOUNC010000253.1 GCA_029881175.1 Nitrospirota bacterium
CGAATTTGGGGATTCCTGGGTGGAAGATGGCTACATTTTTCATGTTGAAATTCAATTGCCGCCCTACAATGATTATTGCACAACAACTGGGAAAGGATTCATTGGCTTTAACGTGTTTTATGAAGACACGACAAGCCTAGAAGGAGAGTGGACCTTTGGTATCGCTCCGTGGCCTGGGGGGCTTGAGCCTGATTCCCAGGTGGGGTCACATGTGACTGCTGTCGCCCCTCAAGTGTATTGCACCAGATTTTCCCCCTGCACAATTCAGAACGTTGAAATCGTAAAGGCTTGGTGCCCGCCCCTAGAAGGAGAAAGTCTTTATGCGGAATGAATCCACAGCCTCACATCCTTTATCAGAAAACCCCATATAGTCTGAATTTAGACAACAATTCGTAAATGGAGCTGGATATATAACCACTCCCACCGAGTGGAGAAAAGTTTAAAAGAAAAATCAGACGTCGGTAGGACTACTTTACTGCAGGGGGTACCGGAAGAGTCCCGAGATCCAGAATGCCTTCCACATCCCGCAATCCCATTTTCGCCCGATCGACATACAAGTGGTACGGCGAGCCTTGGTAGGTTTCAATAATTCGGCGGTAGGTGCCACGGGCTTTGGCATATTGTTGGGTTTCCGAAAAATAACGGGCGAGAGCTAACCAATTCTCGGCAGCCGTTTCTTTTGCTGTTTTAATGATTTTCCATTCCTGCGTTTTCTCCCCCTGATTCATTTGCCCAACACGACGGAGCAAGCGTTCTTCCGCGCTTAGCGCTATCACCTCGATTTGTTCATTTTCAAACATGGCTCGGTCAACCTGATGGGATTGCAAATGGCCATAGAACGTTTCCACATGACTTTTAATAGCATCCGCCTGTTGCTGATACCTGTTTCCTGTGCACCCAATAAGATTGGCCACAATAAGGAGGGCAACGAAGATGTTCAACCATGTGCATTTCTTCATTGAAGGAAAGTATCGCAAGAATAGGTTTTTCATGTGAGCCTCTTTCCAGTGACGATGATAGTCAGATTAACTTCCTTAACCGCTCACAGGCCTCATTCAAGTCGGCATCCGTCTTGGCAAAACTGAATCGGATAAATTGCTGACCCCGGTCGGCTTGAAA
Organism: Nitrospirota bacterium; assembly: GCA_029881175.1. Lineage (GTDB taxonomy): Bacteria > Nitrospirota > Nitrospiria > Nitrospirales > UBA8639 > Nitrospira_E. The sequence goes on from JAOUNC010000253.1 coordinate 1,120, forward strand.
AAAGGCTTCCCCCGGAACGCCGGCCACACCGGTTTTGTCCAATATCCATAAGGCTTTGGCCTTCCCCGTATCCCCGGGTAGGCGGGACACATCTGCTAACACGTAATAGGCACCTTGTGGAATCGTGGGTGTCAATCCAACCCTTTCCAACACCTCACAAAATCGATCACGCTTGGCTTGAAATGCCACGCACATATCCTTGTAAAAGGCATGTCTCAATTCTTTGATCCCCACGGCCACCCCATATTGCAACGGCGCTGGAGCGCAGACATAGACCAAATCATTCATAGCCCCAATGATGGATGACCATCTTGAAGCCGCAACCGCATGCCCAATCCTCCATCCTGTTATGCTAAACGTTTTGGAATAGCCTGAAATCGTGACGGTACGATCAGCCATATCGGGGAGAGAGCCAATGCTGACGTGCGTTCGATCGTCATAGACAAAATATTCATAGATTTCATCGGTAAACACAAATAGATCATGTCGCCGAGCCACGGCGGCAATTCCTTCCAACTCCTCCCTGGTGAAAACTTTCCCTGAAGGATTACCGGGAGTATTGACGACAATCGCTTTAGTCCGACTCGTCATGGCTTGCTCCAGCTCCTCCAGCTCCTCCAGCGACAAACTCCAGTCCGGCCTTTTCAAGGGAACAACTTTAGGCACCGCTTCCACAGACACTAACGTCGTCACATGATATCCATAATAGGGTTCAAAAATTATGACTTCGTCTCCGGGATTTAGAAGCGCCATACAGACACAGTGAAACGCTCCGGTGGCTCCAGCACTAACGGTCATCTCCGTTTCAGGATTAACCTTCAGATGATTGAAGGTTTCCATTCGTTGGGCCAGCGCTTGGCGCAACTCTGCCAGGCCATCACACCGAGTATACGTGTTGAGGCCTTGGTCCATCGCCTGCTTGGCCGCCTCAACCACCACGGGAGGGACTCCCGTATCGCACACCCCTTGAGCCAAATTGATGCCTTGCGCTTGGGTACAGGCTAAGGTCATCGCACGGATTTCGGATTGCACGAGTCCAACTACCCGTTGATTTTCACATAAGCTCATACCACGTTCCTCCCCTGCCCATATGCTTCACTCAAAATACTTGTCTTGCTTTTGCCCACACCACCTCCACGTCATTCGGCTAGCATAATCTTGCCCCAAAAAGGGCTCCTCACTTACACTGAACCAATTGCTTATCAGGAATTATCCTAGCGCTAATCACCGCACGAAGGCGAGGTCATCTTGTCGAAAATTATTCAAAGCGTTCGCTGGTCATCATTGACTCTGGCAGGGCTATCTCTTGGGCTCATGATCCTGTATTCCTGCCCTGTTGCATGGGGCAGCATGGAGGACGCACCTCCTGCGGTGGAGGCCCACCTACAAGGCATCGCCAGCTTTGCGAAACCCTCCCCGATGGTTCTTATTTCTGCCGGATGGTTTTTAATGGGCACCAATCGAGAAGATGGCGACCGGCATACCTTTGAAAAAAATTATGACAACACCGAATTCCCCGAACGTCGGATTTGGATTGATGCCTATCAGCTTGATCAATATGAAGTCTCACTCGGAGAAATCTTGCGATTTCTTTTAGAAACCAATCGCCCGGTCTCGCCAGAATTGCGCGCACTCATTTGGCATCTTATCAGCATTCACTTTATCCCCGATCAAGCTTTGGCTCCCTGGCCGGCCCTCTATGTCACCTGGGAAGAAGCCAACGCCTTTTGCCTCAAACAAGGGAAGCGGCTTCCCTCCGAAGCCGAATGGGAAAAAGCCGCTAGAGGAACAACGGGAAATATTTTTCCTTGGGGGAAACAAGACCCCACACCGGACATTGCCGTTTTTGGAGCCTACCACGTACATGAAATTCCACTCGTGGCCAATGTGGATAGCTATCCCGAAGGGAAGAGCGAATGGGGCATCTACCATCTGTCTGGAAATATTGCGGAATGGGTGAATGATTGGTTGGGACCAGACTACTATCCCATCATGCCGGATCGGAATCCGCCTGGACCTAAAATGGGACGATACAAAGTCGTGCGTGGAGGCTCATGGAAAAGCCTACCCGTCATGCTTCGCGGAGCCACCCGCGGCGGAGCCTTCCCAGAAGAACGATCACCAAATATTGGTTTCCGCTGTGCGCGGTCCAGTTCCTAATTTTTCCAATAAATCTATTCCCCCTCAAAAAATACACCTTGCCTGAAAAGGAACACTTTCCTCCGCTAAATAGCCCCTCACAAAGAACTGACTTCATCCTCTTCTTAAAGGATTATTTTGTTGAGCCGCACCCGGTTTTGAGGGCTCGCTATTTCATGTGGATCACTTAAGATTAAGCTTGCCACTTTGGGTGTGGTCATCTTAAGTTGGCCCCAGCTTATGAGGCCCTTAGCCCAACAGGATCTGGCCCATACGGAATACTCACTCCAAATAGAAGGGAACCATTTTTTTAGAAAAAAACGAAGATGGATCGCTGGCGGAGAGTCCGGAGACTCTCCGCCAGCCGGTGGTTTAGATCAACAACTTAATGCACGGGGGTGTGCGTGACCGTGAGGTTGTAGTTGCCTGCCGAATACCCTCGAACTCTCACATGAGCCGCAGTAGCATTGGCCGGCGCGTCTAAGGAACATTTCTCCTCTGCGCCAGAAAGGTACGGGCGACAATCATAGGCATTGGTTTCTGGGTCTTGATTAAATCGCACGTACAAATCCGGATCGCCAGGGTTGGTTTCTCCATGCATGACAATTTCCACTAAGGTGCCTGGAGACACGGGGAATGGACCATATGATTTCCAGGCATTCTTGGCTACCTGCTGATCGGTAAATGTTTCGGTTTTGGGGCCACAGGCCACAGGCCCATCAGGCGCTTCTGGTCCCTGACAAATTGAGGAATCAATGGTAAAGCCCTGTGCGGGACCATAGAGACAGGCAGCCCCGTTTTTGTCAATATTTGTCAGAGTCAGGGACCAATCCCCTTTGCCATTGCATTGAGGGTAATGCATGACAGAGAACGCATCGTAGCTCGTCAACGGCCGCCAATTATTATCTTCGAAACACGTTCCCGAATCTGGTCGGGTATGTTCATGCCGGAACCCAATGGTATGACCTAATTCATGTCGCAATATGCCTTGTAGACTTAATTTGCCGTTGGGGTCCAACTCAAATGAGCTATTATCCACTAAAACATTCCTGGAAGCGCGAGGCTCGTTGGGGAAAAAGGCCCGAGCCAAATATTGTCCGTTGACATTCACCGGGTTCACATCAAACGTGACATTGGAGTTGGAAGCCGTGCAACTGCCGTCTTGTCCGCCCACATAAACAAAATCCACATTGGCTACCGCTTCCCATGCCCCAGTAGCAGCCTGCATATCAGCCACCATTTGGCTGTACTGAGTGCCAAATGAGGTGCTCACGCAATAGGTCAACTGACGCTTTTCCGTACTATTCCAGACGGCATCTTGGCCATTGACCTGATGGACCGTCAATTTCTGCCGTCCCCCTGTGGTCGGCTGAAATTCTTGTTTGATGCGAGTTTCAAAAAATTCCTCCAGGTGTTTTTCATCCACAATCGCCGTATCGCCGTTGACAATGTACTTTCCACCCTCAAACGGCTCTTTGTAGGCCTGCGACTTAAATTCCTCAAAGGTTTTATCCTTCCAGGCGTCTCGCTTGGCCTTGGCATTATCTGAAAGAATTTCCATACCCTGTTCGGGTGAGTTCTTGGGGCCAGGATCTATGGTCGGCTCAGTCTTGGCCTCATGGTGAGCACAGCCGCTCAGCCCTAAAGCCAATAAGGACAGTAGCACAAGAGTCGTGAGGGCAT
>JAOUNC010000254.1 GCA_029881175.1 Nitrospirota bacterium
ATCGTATGCCATGCATCCAGCCGCCTCAGTCAGTGGCTTCTACTTCGCGCATGCACAAGCCAAATACTTTTCGGTTGGAAAATTAAAACACGATCAAATCCAAAACTACGCCAAACGGAAAGGCATGGAAGTCTCGGTGGTGGAACGCTGGCTTTCGCCGAATCTCGGCTACGATCCAAGTAAAGCCTGAATGATATTGGTTCTGGGCTAGAAGGTGACCTGAATATGTTTATTCAGACAGAAGATTTTTGTTGGAGGCTAGTGCATTATTTCCAGACCCTAGCTGTGGATCGGGGAACTTAAATCGTGTCTGACGGCTTTTATTTGGTTTTGGTTGCTCAGGATCCAGGGTCTGAGTAGCGGTTGCCGCCGGATCCCGACCAACTGGTATTGCCGACTTCTTGTGATTCCCACAGTTCTTGGATTTCTTGGGCGGCGAGTTCGCCCTCTTTTTGTCTGGCTTCTTCTCCAGTTGGCTTTTCTTTCGGCTCCCTACTCAAGGCTTGGCATGGTTCTGGCCCCCGCCCTCGTGGAGTATTTTTTTGTAAGACATTGATAGGCATAATTTTTAAACCATAGCAGGGTCTGAGGTGCGTAGGCCAGCTACACCAATTGAAGGGCGGTGATATGTTCAAGTGGGGCTGGTTCAGCTTGGTGGCATACGGTCTTGAGAGCTGACACGATCCATCCAAATCGTTCTTCGGCCCATTCATTGAAGGCGATGGAGGTTTCAAAGACTAAGTCCCAGGCGGGAACGGAATCCAGTAAGAGTAGCTGATGGGGCTGGTTGTGGCCTGGGAAATAGACGACTAACACGGCAGATTTCCCCATGAGGCTGATGTCGGTAAACATGTGGATCATGGCCTGAGGAGGTATCTCCACCGTCCGCGATGCGGCTTCTACAATTGGGCCGTAGATGCGATGCAAGAATTGTTGGATGTTTTCATAGGGTGATTTTGAGTGATGCAAATTTAAATTGGGTGCCTCTCCGATGAGATGGCTGGTGAGGTATTCCACGGCATCCCATGCCGGCATGGCTCCGGAATTGACTAATGTATCCATAAGATAGGAGATCCAGTTTCGCGATTGGGACCGAGTCATGGCATTCATGATTCATTCCTCACAGGCATTCCTTGGGTGTTGAAAATTAGCCTGATAATTGTTGATGAAGAGTCTGCTTATAGGGCGGGACTGTTTATATATGAGTTCGTATAATAACGGGTCCTCAATTTTAGGTCAATTTTGATAGGCTCCCAACATGGAATGATTTGGCCTTGGCCTTGACCATCCATTTTTCAAGGACTTAGAATGCCAAATCAGTTTGTCAAAAAATATCGAAAAATCAAAGAGTTACTTTATTCGGTTGTTCCTTTGTTTGGACGTTGTCTTTCTCGGATATTTCCCAGCGATAGATAATTCATATTTTCACCTAGGAATTATAGATGAGAATCAATTATGACAAAGGCGGATTGATTAGTCCTATTCGAGCTAAAGCTCAAGCCCTGCAGAATTCTGTTAGTCCAGAGAAACGGGCTAAGGTCATGTTGGTCTTCCCTCCCGATTGGTATCCCTCGGAACCCTATCTCAGTCTTCCAACCTTAACCGCTTTTCTCCGTCAGGCCGGGCATGATGTGGTTCAAAAAGACGTGAATCTTGAGATGTATGATTGGTACTTTAGTGGGGACTTTTTGCGTCGCGTGCTTAAAAAGGTGCCCCAGCAGTTGGATCGATTGAAAAAGATTGCAAGAGATCGTGATTTGACGGATGCAGAAGTCGAGCTACAGCTTGCGCTGTGTGACTGCACTCGTAGCCGGATCGGAGAGCTCATCGACAAAGCGGAAGAAGCCAAGAGGATTGTGCGCACGCCAGAATTTTATGAGAGTGAAAAGCTGGAATGGGCCATCGGGGTGTTTCGGGAAGTCACGTCCACGATTTCTCTGGTGTATGCTCCTGCGAGAATCTGTATGCCTCCGATGGAAACGGATCTCTCCTATAAGCTCTTCATGTCGTCTGAGGTCTTAGATGCGGTGTATGACACTCAAGTCAATGTGTATCGAGATGTGTTTGAGCATATTTTGAAGCCAGCCATTATTGCGGAAAAGCCGGATGTGATTGGTATTTCGATTGTGCTTCGACAGCAATTGTTTTCCTCCATGACCTTTTGTGCGCTGATCAAGGAACAGTTCCCGGATATTCATGTCACGATTGGGGGCAATACCGTTACCCGTTTCCGTGACGTGCTACCGACTCTCCCGAAACTCTTTGCCTTGTTTGATAGTGCCATTGTCTATGAAGGAGAGACCGCGCTGTTGCGATTGGTGGAAGGGATTGTGAATGGGACGGATCTTTCACATGTGCCGAATCTGATGTATCGGGATGCGACGGGTATTCATGTGAACAGCGAAACCTTCGCCGAGAACATGGGAACCTTGCCGCCACCCGATTTTGACGGGTTGCCCATGGAGAAATATTTTGTGCCGGAACCAATCCTCCCGTATTTGGCGACTCGGGGCTGTTATTGGGGACGTTGTGAATTCTGCGATCATGGTGAGGGCTACACGGCCGGGTATCGCACTAAAAAGGACTGGCAGATTATTGAAGAATTAACCTTTTTGAAGAAAAAATATCAGGCGCGGCATTTCCATTTTACGGATGAATCGTACCCGCCTGCCCTATTCCGCAAGGTGACACGAAAGCTGGTGGAGTCCAAGTTAGGTATTGCCTGGACCACGCATATTCGGTTCGAGAAAAGTCTTTTGGATGATGCGGTGTGGCAAGACGCGCAGGATGCGGGCTGCAAGTATTTACATATGGGCTATGAGTCGGGGAGTGAGCGGGTCTTGCAGTTAATGGACAAGGCGACGACGACGGATATTATTCAACGCAGTTTAGAGCTGTCTTCACGGCATGGTGTGTGGAATCATGTGATGGGCTTTTTTGGGTTTCCTGGGGAAACCTATGAAGATGCCAAGTTTTCGACCCAATTTTTGGAAGACAACCGAGAGCATGTGCATTCGATTGGATTTGGCACCTTTGATTTGAGCAAACATACGCCGGTGGCCAAGAATCCGGAAAAGTTTGGCATCACGTTTTATCAGAATCCTGACTGGGATTTGGCTATGGATTATTACTTTACAGTCAAAAACGGTCTGAGTATCGAAGATGCTGAACGGGTCTTTGAAGAATTTGAACAAAACCATTATGCCGGGTGGGATTTAAAAGTCTTTGTTCGGGAGTATGTGTTTCTCTATGTTTCACATTTTGGCTCCAATAAATTACCGACCTTGCAATTTCAGTTAGGCTCACAGGATCCCTCCTCAAATCTCGCTTCTGTGTAACCATTTAGGAAGGGATGACGATGACTGATACCCTCATTGATATTGATCGGGTAGCATCGACGACCAAACCCCGTCGCACGTTTAAAACGATGCTCCTGTTCCCGCCGGAATGGGTGCCCACCGCTCCCTACCTTGCACTTCCCAGTCTTACGGCCGTCTTACGTGCCTATGGACATGAAGTTATTCAAAAAGACATTAACATTGAAATGTATGACCTGTTTTTTTCCGACACCTTTCTCATTTGGGTGAAGATGCGGATGGATCAGCAGCGTCGAGGGTTGGAAGAGCGTGAAACCCGTCAGCAATTATCCGATGTGGAGCGTGAGCGACTGAGTTGTCTGCGTCGGCAAGATCGAGTCGATGTGATGGCCTTGGCCGAACAAGCTGAAGAGGCCAAAGCCATTGTGCGGGGGGAAGACTTTTATCAAGCCGAAAAATTAGAAGGGGCCCTCAATACGTTTCGAGATGTGATGCAATTTATTTCGGCCGCCTATTTCCCAGCTTCCCTTGTGTTTTATCCCATGGAAAGTAATTTGGGGTATCGCTCCGGAGTGTCCACTGAAGTGTTGGCGAGTTTGGAAGATGAGAACGTGAATATTTACCGGGATGTCTGCCGGCAACTCGTGCTTCCCGCTATTCAGAAGGAACAACCTGAGGTTGTTGGTGTTTCTATTGGGACCCAAATGCAATTGTTGGCCGGTATGACCTTTTGCAAAATGATTAAAACGGAATTTCCCGATATTCACGTGACGGTGGGCGGGAATGTCATCACGCGGTTGCAAGAAGATTTACCCAAGCAAAACAAGTTTTTTACCAATGTGTTCGACACCGCCATTTTGTATGAAGGCGAACATGCGCTGGTGTGGCTGTTGGAAGCACTGGCCGGGGAACGAGCATGGGAGAATGTTCCTAACCTCATGTGGCATCAAGATGGGCAGGTAAAGGTCAACACGGAAATATACACAGAAAAAACGACGGCCTTACCGCTTCCAGACTTTGATGGACTGCCGCTTGATCTGTATTTTGTGCCGGAACGTATTTTGCCTTATCTCGCCACGAGAGGGTGTTATTGGGGCCGATGTACCTTTTGCGATCATGGGCAAGGATACTTCGATCAATATCGTGGGAAACCAGCGCAGGATGTGGTTCGAGAGATTAAAGCGTTACAAGACAAGTACGATGTGAAGCATTTTCTCTTTTCGGATGAATCCTATCCACCAGCCTTGTTAAAAAAAGTCACGCAATTGCTGATTCAAGAAGAGGTGAAGATTAAATGGACGACCCTGATCCGGTTTGAGGAAACGTTACAAGATCCGGAAATTTGGAAGCAGGCCGTTCAAGCCGGGTGTTGTACGCTCTATTATGGGATGGAGTCGGCCAACGAGCGTGTGCTGGAGTTGATGGATAAACATGCGAAGAAATCTGTCATGGAAAATAACCTGCGGGAGGCGGCCAAAGCGGGAATTTGGAATCATGTGATGGCCTTCTACGGATTTCCTGGTGAAATGCAGAGTGAAGCCGAAGAAACGCGTCAATTTCTTTTGGATAACAAACGGTATATTCATTCTGTCGAACTTTTTTATTTTGTGGCG